>JABDNZ010000284.1 GCA_013043565.1 Gemmatimonadota bacterium
CCGCTGCCGTACCCAAGACCCCATCCCACTTGGCGTTCTTGACCCATCACACCCGCCTCGCCCACGTTCCCACAGTGGCCGCCAGGGGCCGCAGGACCTCGTAGGACCCTTGAAATCCTTATCCCTCTTTCGGTTTTCTCCTGAATCACGAGGCCACCACAGATCGGATCGGGGCCGTTGGTTTTTGTTACGGTGGTGGAGTGGTCAACCATCTGGCCGTTCGGCTGCCGAACCTCGGGGCAGGGGTCCCGTTCTATGGCTCGGCTCCCCCCCTTGAAGGAGTCCCGGCCATCCAGGCTCCCTTGATGATCCAGTACGCCGCCCTGGACGAGCGGGTGAATGCCGGTTGGCCCGCCTACAAAGAAGCGCTGGATGCCGCAGGGAAGAACTACACGATGCACATGTACGAAGGTGCGAACCACGGCTTCCACAACGACACGACCCCGAGGTTCGACGAGGAAGCGGCGAAGCTGGCCCAGGATCGGACCATCGCCTTCTTTAATGAGCATCTGAGAGGCTGAGGGATCTTATGGGAGCTGGGGCGGACTCCTGCCCCGGTTCTCGAAGTCCTGTCACTGGAAGAGCCCAGCGACGAGCTAGCGGTCGGGCCTTCAGGACCCTATGGGACTGTTCCGAACGACATCCTCCGCCATCTTCTCAAAAAGATCTTGGAAGATCTCGCTTGAGAGGTGTGGGGAACTCGTGGATGATTCCTCATGCAGTCTCCCAGCTGCCGCGACTTCTTCGTTCTGGTTGTCCCACAAGACAAAATCCAGGTCCAACTCCACTTTCCCGCCACCCGGTGTATCGTAGCTCTGCCTGGACCCGCCAGCACTCCGAACCCGATATCGCAAGCCATCGAGAATCAGGACATAATCCGGGTACCTTCCCGCGTGCTGCACTCGCCCTGACAAGGGGACGTAAGCCCACCACTCCGGGTCGCGATCAGCGTCCACCTGCTGGAGGGCGAGCTCCAAAGCGTTGGTTTCATAGGAGACTTCAGGCACGACGACACGGGAGGTGGTCATATTCTTGAACCCGTGTCGCAGGAAGATGTCGAAATAGGCTAGAACCAGCCGTTGGTCCTGGGTAGTCCAGTACGAGAGCTGCCCCGTCGTTTTTGGACCCAGGGGCAGTACCAAAACCTCTTTCTGGACTTGGGGAGTGGCGGTGCTCTGCGGCGCGGCCCGCTGAACCTGGGATTGGGTCGCGCAGGCGAAGAGTGGGCTGGTGAGAAGAAGAATGCCGGCTCGGAGAGTCCATCGCTGATGCCGCCGACCGGCGGCCATGGTTCCGATCATTTTCTATTACCTCAAACGAGATCGCTCACCTCGGGGCAGGCGATCCGGTGGTTCTGGATTCGGCTCTTTGGGCCGTCCCTTTTTTGCACCGACTCCCGGAGGGATGATAGAAGCTAAACCGGAGAGGGGCTATGGGTCCCGAGGGTTGGCCCGGACGAAGCGGATCGTGAACTGAGGCGTTGGTGCATGGCTCCGGGCTTGGCTTAATGATAGGGTGAAGTCATCCCCTACCGGAGTCGCCACCGATGAGGTATCCCAAGCGCAGCCAGTACAAGTACGCGAAGTCCCGGTACCGGATTCGCAATTGGCCTGAGTACGAAGCAAGCCTACGCCGCCGTGGTGACCTGACCGTCTGGCTTTCGGATGCTGCGCTCCATGCCTGGCGAGCTCCGGCCAGCGGGCAACCTGGTGGCCAGCGCATCTACTCGGACAAGGCCATCGAGGCCGCGCTCACGATCCGCATGATCTTCCACCTCCCCCTCCGCCAGACCGAGGGCTTCCTGCGTTCCCTGGCCGACCTACTCGAGCTAGAGCTTCCCATCCCCGATCACACGACACTGTCCCGGCGACTGAAGGAGCTCGGTGACATCAATTTCCACAGGCTTGCCACAGATCGGCCGATCCACCTGCTCATCGATTCCACAGGCCTCAGGATTCACGTCGGCCACCTTCGAAAGCCGCCAAAGAGAAGGGTCTGGCGGAAACTCCACTTGGCGGTCGACGGGGACACCGGCGAAGTCCTCGCTGAAGATCTGACCAACCGGCACACAGCTGATTGCGTCCGGGTGCCTAAGCTCCTAGACCAGATCAACGGTCCGCTAGCCTCCGTTGCAGCGGACGGAGCTTACGATGCGGGCGCGGTCTACGAGGCTGCCAGGAAGAAGGGAGACGGGCACCGGGTGAGGGTGCTCATCCCTCCAATCCAAGGGGCACAACCGTCTTCGAGCCGGTCTCCCGGGCAATGGGAGAGGAACCGGAACATTCGGTCGGTGCGGAAGCTTGGGCGGAAGGAATGGCTCGCCAACTCCGGCTACAGTAGGCGGAGTTTGGTGGAGAACGCGGTGTTCCGCTACAAGGCCATCCTGGGCCAGAGGATGAGAAGCCGATCTCTCGGGAGCCAGCGAGCCGAGGTCAGGCTCGCCTGCAAGATCCTGAACACGATGACCAGCCTCGGGATGCCCGACAGCGTCAAGGTGGAGTGAAAACGGCCGGGGGGAGGGGGGAGTTCGTCTTCAGCTCCGAGCCATGCAACAACGCCCCGCCTCGCCCACGTTCCCACAGTGGCCGCCAGGGGCCGCAGGACCTCGTAGGGCCCTTGAAATCCTTATCCCTTCCCTCTTCAGCTTTCGGTGTCCTCCTTTTCACTCGGAGGGGGCAGGAGTCGAGTGGCTTCCGTGGTGAAACGCTCGGTCAGTGCCCGGACTCGGCGTTGGCTCCCAGCCGATATCCCCCGCCAAATCAGGTCTCCGGTGCCCCAACCGAGGATTCCAGTGACGGCCATGAGGACCAGCACCAGGGGCCAGGCCAAGGCCAACTGTTCCACCCCGACGAGCAACCCGACCATTGTCGCCCAACCCGCCGGTATTCCGTGAAGAGGTCCCCTGACGGCCTCACTGAAACGCTCCTCCACACGAAGGAGGGTGTCTTCCCCTGACGGCTCAACGGATACCTGCGTACTCAGGAACCGGGTGTTGCTGGTCCACCGCACCGCGCCGAGGGCCTCGACCACCGTCCCTTGAGCCTCCACCTCCTGGTCCACCACCCTCATCAGCTCCCCCACCTGCTCCCGAGGCAGTTCTCCCGGGACGGTCCTGACCTCCCTCTTCACTCCTGACGGCCCCCCGATGCTCCAAGGCTCCAGGCCGCCCCGGCTTTCTACTTCCGCCACCGCCCTGCCAACCATCCCCGGATCGATTCCGGCCTCCTTGGCAATCTCCTGAAGCTCCACCAAGGTCAGGCCCCGGGCGCTGGAAACGGCCTTTGAAGGAGAGCCCTCTTCCAGCTCCACGGCCCGTCTGAGGATCTGTCCGATTTCCCGGTCCGTAAAACGCCGCTCGGTCATGGGTCGACCTCCTTTCCCCGCATACGTTATGGCACCCTTTCCTCATCATGGGAAGGCCCTTGGCTTGGATTGAGGTCTTCGCCGTCCGGGCATCTGCTCCCAGTCGGGATCTGCCCTTCTGGCTTTGTCTTCCGCTCGGATTCTGCGGAATCGTGTAGAGCGTTCGCTGCTTCCTTCCGGCCTTCTTGCCGAGGACCCGGCGGCGAATCCAGACGCGGGCCGTCCTCGAACCCTCCGTGAAGCAATGCCGGTCGGGCTGTCTAGGTGTGGACGGTCCTCCTCCTCTGTAGTGAGATGCCCAACTTGCCGGCCCCGGCCCCGGCAGCGACTCCTTGCCTTCAGCTTAGCCGCATCCCATCCTTTCTCCGGCACAAGGCGGCGTTAGTG
>JABDNZ010000285.1 GCA_013043565.1 Gemmatimonadota bacterium
GCTTCACACCGGGTGGTGTGCTGGTCCCAGGGCCTATCGCAAAACGGACATGCGTTCAAACGCGGCCTCACAAGGCTGGGTTCGGGGTCACCGGAAGCGGGGAGCCCGTACGCGTTGGACTTCGAATCTGGCCTGGCCGGCCCGACGTCGTACGGCAACTACCTGAACCGGAAAAACGTCGGATTCGAGGGCCCCGGAACTTTCGATCACTCTGTACATGACAACCAGTTCCTCACCTCTGTGCTCCAGGCGATCGATTTGGATTCGGTCTCCCGGATCCATCCGGCCTCCGTTCACCATGAGCAGCATCCTGGAGTTGAAGTCCACCGCCGGCGGATCTGATTGCCCCCCGGTGAGCTGATCCCACATCTGCCGCCAAGTGGCTTCGTTCCGGATTACCATCTCGGTCACCTCAGTGAGACGGGATTCGTCACTGTAATAGACCTGGTCTTGAGGAACGACGTTGATGGGGGGCGGCAGATTCTTCCCGCACGAAAAGACCAAAAAGGTCATTGGGAAAAGGAGAAGTCGGGACGTTCTCTTGGTAATCATGGGTCAGTCCACGTCCGGGTCAGGAATCGATTCAGGACCCGCTCGCCCAGGCCCTACCGACTGCCGGCGATGCGGGGCACGCACTGCATATCTCTCAAGAGGGTGGAGCTGAAAACGGGCGGAAGACGCCCTAGATCTACTACCGCCGCAACGGTTCTCTGGGTACCACCCACCTGCCACCGAATGATGTGGGGCTCACCAGGACTCCTCCACCCACTAGCCCCTCCGAAGAGATGGAAAACCGCCCAAGGACCGCGAAATGGACCGGCGATACGGACGTTCTGTCCGTCCACCCGCGCCGCCAGATTGACTTCCGAGCTGGAGTTCCCATCCCATCTCATGACCAGGGTCCTGCAGTCTAACTCTGTGCAGACGGACTGACGGCCATCCACCTGGAGAGTGATGGACTCGATGCCTCCGGAGCTCTCTGAGAGAGAAGGTCGGACCGAGAACTCCACGACGGGTGTCTGCGCACCCTCTGCAAAGATGGATTCCGAGAACCGCCGGGCCTGGCCGTAGAAGCCCAGGAACGACGAACTGATCGGAACCGAGGACCCGGCGCGTTGGCGATAAACAGGGCCACTGCGCTCGATGTAGGAATCCAGAGCGGAGCCGAGGTTCCAAACCAGGCTGACACCTCGTTGAAACACCGCTGCCAGGTCGTCCATGTCGGGCTCTTCGGTTGCGGAAGACTGGAAGGGGTATTTGGAACCCACGCGTCTGGTGAACTCTGAACAGAACTCAGCCCCCTGCCGGTTGATCTCCGTGGGCTCCACGCCCCTCACCAGAGTTGCTGCCCGGTCGATGGGAGCGCTCAGTAGAGTTGCCAGATGGGCCGCCACTTCCCGGCCGGCCGGTTCCGTGCCCATCTCCCGCCGGATCATCCTTACCGCCCCCTCAGCCTCAGGGATCTCCCGTAAGCCGATCCCTTCGGCCCGGGACAGGGTTTCTGTGCCTTGGGCCTGGTCCATCTCTTCCATCGCCGATCGCAACTGGTCCAGCGCATCGAAGTATGCGACGGCCGTGCCACTGAGCCCCATGCGGCCCGTCGAGTCCCGGGGCAGAATAGCACTGAGAGGAAGGAACTCCTCTGTCGCGACCTCCCCACCTTCGAAGACGGCGTTCGAGGCCACGCTCAGAAGTTGAGTGAGAGGAGAATTGTCCCCGGCGAGATCCCCCAGTTTCGTGGCCGCGTCACCGGGCCCCTGGAAAGCCGGAACGTAGGCTTGGCTCAGAATGGTCCTCCATTGGCTTCGGTACTCCATCTCATAGAGGGAGTCGATGCCCAGGGCCACAGACTCCGGATCCGGGAGGGAGACGGGTCCCAGAACCCACTCCTCGGCCTGAAGAAGGCTGTCCGGGCGGCTGAGTTGGTCCTTCACGTATGCCCGACCGTCCAGGGAGAAGGCCCCGGGTACTTCCACCCTTGTGATCAAGGCCGGGGACAAGGATCCGAACATCCGATCATCGACCCGGAACCCTTCGTGCCTCTGATTGGCTTTGTTGATCAATGAAGTGTAGAACGGTTGGACCGCCCCCATCCTCGATAAGAAATCCCTGGTCCTCACGATGACGGCCTCGTCGGCCGGCGGGTTGGTGAACCGGTCGCTGGAGACCAGGTGCTTTCCGAAAAACTCGAACTGAAGGTGGGCTAGTGAATCGTCCACCGCCCCCCCGGATAGGGTCCAGTGGCCGCCAAGGACCCTCGCCAGGAGGTCCGGATCGGTTTTGTCGGGATTCCGGGTGGTGATGAGATATGTCCGCAGAAGATCATAGGTCTCCTGATAATCGCTATCCTGGTTCGGCAGGGTGGGCAATCCCCTCAGATCGGTGACCACCGAGTCCATGGCCGGTGAAAGGAGGAGAGGCAAGAACCGAGTGGAGTATTCGTCGAGGACGACAGGAAGAAGTCGCGGACCGACATAGAGCCCCAACCATCCACCGAACCGAAGAGGTGGGCCGTCCCGGAAGTAAGTGCCCAGGCTATCCGCATCGTCTCTCAGGCCTTCCAGTCCCATGAGGGTTTCAGAAACCGAGGCAGGGGACGAATCAGGCGATCGGCTGTCGCGCAACCCCATCAAGGCTTCCTCGGCCCGGGATTGGAGGGCCCGGTTCTGAACGAAGGCCGAGAAGAGGAGGGGGGTGAGGATGAAAAGGATAAAAAAGGTGGCCACACCCAGAAGGAGTCTCCGACCATAGCTGATCCTTCTGCCACCCCGCATCATTCCGATGGCGATGTCATCCTGGAGGACCACGTCCCCGAAAACCCTGGAAAGGAAGAACCACCGGAGCTTTCTGGTAGGCTGGCTCGGCATATCCGAGACAGGTGGGACGGCCTCCGCTGCCAAGGTCCGGGGATCGAATACCGTGGTGGCTCCCCCCATGGGAGTCATCTCCGGGGCCTTCGGGGCCGGGGCGCCACCCACACCCTCCACCACGAATTCCCGCCGGCCCGAAAAGAAGAACCCTCGTAAGAAGGGGCTCACCTGAAGCTGACTGGGTTTGCACAGCTCCACCATGAACTGGGAGGCCAGGGCGGTGAGCTTTCTGAACTCCCTGGGGAATTCAAAGGCCCGGGACGCCCTGTCGCCCACCGTCCCCTGGTTCAAATACTTGAGGCGTTTCAGGGCCAGGGAGCGGTACAAATCCCCGAAGGCTGCCGAGAGGACCCTGGATTGAGTATCGACATAGGAGGCGGCGGCCCCCGATGCCTTGAGCGGAAGAGTTGCCCCCAAGACACGCCGGGACTCCTCGTCCGTGAGGTTCCAGAAGTAGTCCTCGAACGAGGGAATCGTGTCCGCTTTCGTGAAAACCACATAAACGGGCACCCTGACCCCCAGCTTCTCGGACATCTCCAACAACTGGGATCTGAGAGAGTGAGCCCAGGCCAGAATGTTGTCCGCGTTTCCCGCTCCGCCGACGAGATCCTGGCAGCTGAGGCAGACCACCGCCGCACGGGGGGCTTGCGATTTTCCAGCCAGGATAGCAGCCAACAGTCTCTTGGGGAGGATCTTTTTGACGAGGGTCGTCCAAAGGGAGGGATCCTGGGTCAAACCACCACCCGCCTCCACCAGGACGGTGCCGTCTGCGTACCAGGCATTCACGCTACCCGTGGGCGGAAAATCCTCCCCCCTTCTCTGGTCCCCGACAAGATGTTCCGCGGAGATATCCGAGCCCAGAACCGAACTCGACTTGGCACTCCCCGGGGGTCCGAGGATGACGACTACCGGGAGTTTCTCCAGACCTGGTCTCTTGGCTGCAGCCAGCCGTTTCTTGAGCTCGCCCAGGCGAACCTCCAGCTCCTCCACCTGGGGGGCTGTGACGGGCACCTCCTTACCGGAACGCATCCTCTGCATGAACCAGAAGACGGCGATTCCAAGGATGGCTCCAAGGGCCGCGAACCCCATCCAAAACAGGCGATAGACCCACCCCTGGAGACCAAGGGTGTTGGCCAGGGCCATTCCTATGCCCATGAATACGGCTACGGGAACCGCTGCGATGAGTCCGGTTTTCAGCTTCGGTTTCATGCTCGGAACCTGGAAGAAGGCCGAATGGAAGACTTCAGAAGCTCACCTTGTCCAGACGCAGGATGACAAAAAAGATCAGCCAAAGGAGACCGAAAAACAGTGAGACGGCTGCGGCTGAGCCCGCCACCCAGCGAGTGACCCGGTCCATACCGGTGGAAGCCTCCACTGGGGGGGGCGGTCTCCAGGAAGGCGAAAGATCGCCCCACGCACCTCGGATACGGACGACCTTGTCTCGGCCCCTCGTCTTGAAGCCGTCCAGCTCACCTCGGGCACCGGCGGCATATCGGCCCTGGAACCCAAGGGAAAGGCATAGAAGATGAACCTCGATTAGGTCCCCCAGCTCCTCCGAGTCCGGTTGGTTGAGGAGGTACTCGAGATTCTCGAAAAAAGCCTCCCCCCCCAGGAACTCTCCGAAGATCTCCTCTTGAAGGGGTCGCCTGGGCCATTCCGAAAACATGGGCTGGGGCGAATTCAAGACCGATTCGTCGAGAAAAGCAATGACCGCGTAACCGGCCATGGTGATCGTGTCACCGGCATACCCGGCTTCCGCCGCTTCTCGCGCAGCTTTCGACAGCCACTTCTTCACCCTCTCCCGGAACACCTCCGGATCGCTCCCAACCGGTTTGTCCACCCGAAGTCGACAGATGACGGTGAGAACCTCTTCCAGGAGTAGGGCCAGACGCCCCCGCCGCTCCGGAAGGGTCACTGAGGCATGGGCTGTCCCTCGTGGAGGATGGGTTTCAATCGGAGTCATCTAGGTCTCCCTAACAGATAGCAAGTCGAGAGAATTCGAGAATGGGATCGGAGTCGACCAACAAAACCCATCCGGCTCTGGCCTCAATCTTCCGAACGCATGACGACTGCGAGCTCGAATTCTGCCCCGATGAGTTCGTCGGGTACCCAGAGGCCAACCTCCTTGGATTCTTGGATCGCGGGCCAGAGGGAACCGATCCGCTTGATGAGGAAATATTCCCAGCCCACTCTGGGGGCCAACTCTCTTGGGGGTCGAGTCAGGTGCTCCAACGGGAGCCCAGCCATTCCGCTGGTCCGCACAAGAACGGGAAGGTCTGCCTTAGACGCGAACTTGACTTTGTTCGTGACCGAGTCGGCCACCCTGGAAGCCGCCTCCTCCGACCGGACCCCAAGAACCCACTGAGCGTCGTCCGCCAGCATTTCGTCCCTCATCGTCCCGGTGAAAACCGACGGTAGGTTTCGCTGCTGGATCGCCACTTTTACGCAGGTGGTGGGGAGCGTGACCTCCAGGTGCTGACGGATGTGTCGGTCGAGAGCAGTCAGGCAATCCTCCAACTCGTCATGATCGTACTTCGGTATCGAACCGGGTTCGGACCGAAGGGAGAAAGTGCACAAAGCGCCTCCGAGGCGCGCCATTTCCGAAAAGAGCCTCTCAGGGTGGGCCCGTCGCTTCTCATGGAGGTGTCGAAGCGGCGCGATCCCGGAATGCACGGCATGAGCCAACCAAAAGCTGGCCAGCTCCTGCCCTCCATATTGGGCAAGGGTCCCTCCCGTTGTGTCCTTTTCGAGGGCTAAAGTCTCGGCTTTTTGCTCCAGGACCTGGATCAACTGCGCAAGGAGGTCCATGATCCGGGAGTTACCGCCGATCTGGAGGGTGGGGCCAATAAAGTCGGGGTCGTACATGAAGCGGCCTGCGCTGTCTCGCTTGACCCGGGCTACCGGGAGAACGACAGAATCATCATCCACCTCGGCGGAGAGCGTAAAACGAAAGTTCTTCTTCCCAAGCACCACCGGCTTCTCGTCCGACCCGGTGGTCTCATCCGGGAGGTTCTGGGTCACGGCGACGTATCTGCGGTCAGGAAGCCCTTCTACGGAGCAGTTTGCCACTCCCGGGCGGAGGGGAGGGAGGGCCAACAATACGGTTCGTTCGTGGTCCGTCGGCAGGAAAGCGGAGGCAATGTCGAGAGGAGCAGGGGGCTCGTCGTTCTCCGGGAACTGAAACGGTGTTCCGTCAGGCATGACACCCCTGGCATAGGTTATCGAGACCGTACCATTCAGGAGCGCGTCCGGATCGAAGGCCGAGGCCGTCAGGCCGTAGGGTTTGAAATACAACTCGGTGAGAGCGAACCGAATCGACTGCTCGAAGTAGCTACTCTGACTCTGGAAATGATGTTGAGCGAGGTGCATCCCCTCGTTCCACACCACTTTAGCGTGCCGCACCATAAGTTCTCCGGGTCGTTTGCCTCAGGGACTCGCTTGGATGAAGTCCGCCTGAGGAAGGAACCCCATGCAAACAGGGCTTTCCGAGGAAACTGCCTTTGCCCGCATACGACTCCCCAGGTAGATTATAGGGTTGGCACTTCCGCCGCATCAACCATCCCAACACCTGTGGCTCCATCCCATGCTCAACCACAGGTTGGCACCGGAACCATTATAGAGTGCGAAGAGACGAACTTTTTGAAAGATTCCCGCCTCTGGGATCCATGATCCCCGGCTCCATCCCGAGCTACGTAGCCACGGGAGATGGCGGGCGGCCGGTCCAGGTTCACCTGATCAGCCGCCAGGCACCCTCTTTTCAGGAAATGGCGGAACTCCTTCAGAGAGCCCAGGCCCATCCACCCAGCGACCCGTTCCAGGTTCTGGAACTTCCAGGAGAGTTGGCTGTGGTTACCGGGGGTCTCCCCTCAGAAGTGGGGTTCGAAGAGTGGATCCGGGATGCCGTCTCAGAGACCCAAACGCCAATCCCTTCCGGTGATCAGCCTTCCTTCCCGGCTGAGGAGGAAAGTTACACCCAGTTCTTTCAGGTCCGGCAGGATCCACCAACCTCCCAGCCCCCTTCGGCAATCGAGAAACCCGGCTCCGATCCGGACTACTCAGAGTTTTTCCAAGCTCCGGCTGCCGATCCGACCCCCGCTACGACCCCGGCTCCACCACTCTCCGTTCCGACGGAGCCGGCCGTTTCCGCCCCGCCGGGCCAACCGCCCACCGAACCCCAGGCTCGGACCCCGGTAGCGCCACCACCCGACCCCTCACCACCCTATCAGGCGGCCCCACCACCAATTCAAGAACCCGATCCGGAGAGTATCACGGCCGAGTTCCGCAGACCCATGCCCCCGCCAATGCCGGGAATGGAGCCCGGCAGAAGCCGTAATTGGGTGCCTTCCCAGAGGGGAGCCGAGCCGCAAGCGCTGGCCATGGGCGATTACCTGGCACGGTTGGACTCGTCTTCCGGCTCCCCGATGTCGGGGCCTCCGCGCCCACCCGTGACGCCCGTGACGCCCGCGGCTCCCTCATGGGGTAGCGACGGTGGAGCTCCGAGCGGCGCTACCGGGAGAGAGGGAACATCGGCTCCGACGGTGGTGACCCGGGCACCGACCCCTCAGGGTGCCGGCACGACCTCAGGCAAGGGGCTCCGAAAGCGAGACCTGGTCATCTTCGGTACTGTCGTCGGCCTAGTGGTTATCGCGGCGATCGTAACGGTCGTGGTGGTGCTTCTCACCGCCGGTTGATCCCGCAGGTCATGTGCTGGAACGAAGAATCGCCACCAGCTCCAAACTCGGCTCCCTGATCGCCGCCGGTACGTAGGCCGCCAGGTTCCCGCCTCTGACGACTTCTTCCCATTCCTCGCCCGACGTGTCAATCAAGAAGTATTCGTAATCCAACTTCACCGGGATGGCGCTGGGAGGATCCTGCGCATGGGTCAAGGTCAAGCCCGGAAGGCCCCTCCGGTAAAGATGATCCAGATGGTCCGCGGCACCCACTTTTACGAGTTCCAGGGTCTTCTCCGGGAGGTTGGTTCGACCGGCCTCGGAACTGACTGCCAGGAAGATCTGCTTCGCCGAAAGGAGAGAGCTCTCCAGGGCAGCCGCATACACGAAAGGTTTCGTGGGTCGAAGCACGATGGCCCTGTAGTTTTGGGGCACGACGGTTTCGAGAAGGGTTCGCAGCCGCTCGTCCAGATCCCCGAAACAGGAGGAGAGATTGGCGTGGTCGTATGTCGGCAGGGTCCGGGGATCCCCATCCTTGGCGAATGTGGAAAGGGCTCCAGCCAGGGAGAGCATGGCTTCGAAGAGGTCGGCCGGATGGCCCCGTCGTACCTCGAGAATATGTCTTAAGACTGGCAGATAGGTGTTTACTGTGTAAAGCAACCAAAAGTTGGCTACGTCGGAGATGCCGAAATCAGCGAGATCCTGGCCCCGCTGTCTCCGGGTCCTGGAAAGCTCGGCGCTTCGAGCCGACAGGAGCTCGACAAGGCGCCGGGCAATGGCCATGAGAAAGTGGTTTGCATCGATGTCCAACACAGGCGGCACGAAGTTCGGATCCAGGTCATAGCCGCCATCCTCAGTTCGGAAGATGTTTGCCAGAGGTAGGACGGCGGCTCCGTCCAACGACTCCCCTTCCAGAAGGATCCGCAGATTTTTTCGAGCTACCTGGACCGGTTTTTCGGCTTGGCCGGTATTCTCGTCCCGGTGGAAAACGACCTCTGCCGAGTATCGGGCATCCGAGCTGTTCTCGTCTACCGAAACGTTCCGTCCCCCTGGGCGGTACTCCGAGATAGCGAGGTAGGCGGTGACTGCCTGTTGATCGGGGGCCCAGCTACCTTCCAAAGGCCTGGGTTTGGGCAGAGGATCCAACCCAGGCATGTCGAAGGCCAATCCATCCGGGAAGAGGCCTCGGGCGGCGGAAAGACCGAAAACCCCGCTATCCAGCAGTTCCCGGTCGATTTCCAGGGCTGAGAACCCCCATGGATTCGCCTGAAGCGCCGACAATTGGAAGGACAGAAGGTCCTCGACAAAACGGTCTTGTAGCTGTAGGTGTTGCGGAGCGAGCAACACACCCTTGGTCCACAGGACCTTCTGCAACTGGCGCATAAGGGGGTGACTCCCATGAGAGATCATGACGACAAATACAGAGTTTACCTGGATGGGGGGGTTGGGCAAGGCCCGGATGATCCTCAGCAAGAGGTCCACGATCCCCAGCTCATGAACGAGGTCCCCTTTTGCCTGGGAATCGTCGGGGACTTTTCTGGTCGTGGAAACCGATCCGACGAGGAAAGCCATACCGATCTGGCCCAAAGGCCCCTCCAACGAGTCACTCCGGAGAACGCCCTGAAGTTGGCAGGCCTGTCCCCTGAGATCATTGTGACCCGCCTGACCGACGCACCCGCCGAAATCTCCGTACCCTTCTCCAC
>JABDNZ010000291.1 GCA_013043565.1 Gemmatimonadota bacterium
GGGGTGGGGTTTCCTGGGGTGACCTCAACGGCGACGGCGACGTGACGCAGCACGACGCCCTGATTTGGGACGATCAGGAAAACCAGGGCCGAGCCTTCACGGAATGGGCCTCTTTCCACCATCCCGTTTATGGGGAAGCGGAAAGTGGTGGCTTCCATCCGAAGTTCTACTCCCAGAACCCCCCCATCGCGGCACTGGAAGAATGGGCGGAAAAGCAGGCTCTCTTCAACTTGGCCATGGCCAAACACCTGCCCCTACTGGAGATGGAGGACGTTCGGGTCCGCAAGGGAGAGACCGAGGGGGATCTCACGACCTATGAGGTGGAGGCGACCTGGAAGAACGCCGGGGGCCTCCCCACGGCCCTTCGCCAGGCCAGGCTGGTGAAGGTGGTCCGAGAGGACCGGGCCGTGTTGGAGTTCGATCGGGAGTTGACAACCGGGGAATCCCCCGCGGTTCGAATCGTCGGCTCGGCGTCGGCGGATGCGGGCTGGATCGACCCCGGCGAGAGCGCTTCGGCCACATTCGAAGTCCAGGTTCGGGGCTCCAGGGCCGCAGAGGGCACAGTCAGGGTGATGTCCACCAGAGGAGGGGTTCTGACCCATTCCTTCATGGTCGGTGGGGGCTGAGCGCCTGAAAAGACCACCCCGAGGTGAGGTCTTTGGATTCGAACGGGGGGCCTCGAGGCCCCCCGTAGCGCATTTCACGGGCTAAAAGGACCTTGGAGACCTAGGTGGATCCCATCCGCGCCAGATCGGCTTCTGCAGCGATATATCCGAAGGAGGCCCACTGCCCCCTGGCGGCGATGATACCCTCGAAGACCTCCCGGGCCTGATCCGGGTTGCCGTTGTAGAGTAGGAAATTCCCGATTCCGTACCCCAGGGTGGCGCCTTCCAGCGTTTCGGCGTCGAAGTCCGAAAGCGTGGCTTCTTCAGGGGTTCCGGCCTGTTCATACAGCCGTAGAAGCTGGAGATACGACCCGCTCTCGATCACATCCGGCTCCCATGCGTCCAGCTGGAGGCCCTCCACCATGGCTTCCGCCTCCGCTTCCCTTCCCCCTCTCCTCAGGGCCATGTACCACCAGTGGGCCGTGGCGATCTTGCTGTCTGGATGGACGGACCCGTCCATGCACCGACGGTAGATCTCGGCGGCCTCGTCAAAGTCGCCCTTGAGGAAGTGGGCTAAACCAAAGTGATACCAGATGTTGAAGTGGAGCGAACTGGTTGGAATACCCTGGGCGTTGGGCTGCCCGTCCGGTTCCACTTCGTCCTCCCCTCCCTCGATCAATTGGGCCGCCCGGCGAAAGTCCTCGATGGCGCGATCGAACTCCCGGATGGAGATGTACCGGTGTCCCCGATGTCGTAGGAATCGGGCATCGTTCGGGTGGCCGGCCACCCCTTGGGAAAACAGCTCGATGGCTTGCCGGTATTCCCCCAGGTAAGCATACCGGCGGCCTGCCCAGATCAGAGCGTCCGCATCGCCGGGATCCGCCTCGTGGTCCCGCAGGGCCTGTTGGAGCTGAGCCATCCGCCGGGAATGGATCTCTTCCGGCGCCGGAACCGGGAAGAGGGGCTCCCCGAGGAGTGACATGGCCTCGGCCCCTTCTGGAAGGGCGGAAACCATGGCCGGGGCCTCTGGTTGCCTCTCCGAGGGTATCTCCTCTCCCCCCTCGGGCCCTCCACCGCACCCCGCGATTCCAAAAACGCAGGAAACCATGGCAAAACCGAGCCATCTCCATTGGAAGTTCATCGTTCTACCCCTGGTTTTTCTATGGAAATCCCCCCATCACCTGGTCCGTGAGGGGGGGATCGCAGAAATTTCGGCTGCAGCCAGGGGGCCCAGGCTGAATCAGTCTTCGTCGAAGGAGCTTCCTTCCCTGGCCTCTTTTGCTCCCATGGACACGCCTGTTCCCACTCCGGCACCGAAGATCATGGCTGTGCTGGCTCCAAGGCCCAAGAACGGGATGATCCCGACCACTGGGGCCGCCAGGACTGCAGCAGCGACGCCGGTAACCACGCCGAGGTAGGGTTTTTCCACCCAGCTGGTATACCTGAGGCGGCGGCGAACGAACTTACGGGACTTGATGTGGCCGTAAATGCTCGCTGCACCCGCGATGCCGATCGGAATTAGTTCGAGTCCAAACATGTCCCTGCCCTGCAAGAGGTTCTCTCAGGCCAAGACCCCAAAGGGGTTCGTGTGTTCCATCCACCTTACGGTGCGAGCCGCCTCGGGGTTTCGGTGGACCTTCGGCCGGTGCTCCACGCTTTCGGTAACGTCCGGCCAGTCTCCATTTTGATGGTACCAAATTCGCCCCCTTTCCCCTCATTGGGAAGGGACGAGGGAGCTTCTGCAGGGTGCCATCAGAAAGGTGTTTGCGGCAACCCTGCCCAAAAGGATCGAGACGGCAGCGGCCGTGACCCCCACCACGCCCAATTTCCAACCCAGAATCGGGAAAATGATGGCGATCCCGGCGACCTCGAGGGCGGTGGCTACGGTGATGGGGCGGGTATTTCGGGACACCACCATGATCCCCCGCTGGAAGGACAGGAGCACGGAGAGGAAGGGCAAGGGAACCAGGATCGCCGTGGGGAGAAGGGCAAACCGTGCCAAATCGGGGCTTAGCCCGGACACGGTCTCGAACCAGAACCCGGCCAGAGGAGTCAGGGCCACAAGAGCAAATCCACCCGTCGCCAGGAGGCCCAGGACCATGGCAAACCGGGCCAAGGGCCGGAAATGCTCATGATTCCTGCCCATGAGGGCGATTCCCACTTCCTGGAACGACAGCCCCATGGATCGGAAAACGAACGTCAGGGAGGCCACAACGGGAAAAACGGCCAGAGACTCCACGGGGGCAGTGGCCCGTCCCATGAAAAACGTCATCATGGGTTGAGCGGCCAGGCCGATCATGGACGTCAGGGCCAGGGGATAGTAAAACCTCCAGATGCGCCGGTAGGTCAGCTCCTGACGCGGATTCCTCTTCTCGAGGACGTTAGGCTCCTCGTGGTCCCTTTCGGTGTTCAGGAGCTTCCTGACCGAAACCCCTGCCATAAAACGACTTGCGAGGGCCTCCGCTAGCACGCCCAAGGAGAGGCTTGCGGCTCCGAGCCACGCTCCAGGGGGCCGGACCAGGAAGAACAGGAGGAGGCCCGAAGAGGCCATGGTGATGAGGCGAATCCCCGTCCCCAGGGCCACCTTCCTGGTTCGGCCGTCCCGGATGAGAATTCCTTGGAAAAACCGGCGGTATCCAATGGCTCCCGGCCAAGGCAGAAGGATCCAGAGGGCCCAGTAAGCCAGATCGGCCACCTCCTGGGGAATAGCCACCAGATCCAGCATGATGAAGCGGAACACCGGCGGGATCAGGATCAGAAGTTGGAGGCCCGTCACGACACCGTTCAGGGTGTAAATGAAGGTCCGAAGGCGCTTGAAGCTGAGGCGGTCCTCGGCGAGGGCCGTGGAGGCGCTCATGATCATGATGACCGGAGCCTCGATCAGAAGCGCAAAGGCGAAAGCCACCCCGTAGGCTGCCAGGTTGAACCTCGGATCGGCCAATCGCGCGATGACCGCAGCCAGAAACGGCCCTTCCACCGACATCATGAGCCAGGTTGCCGCCAAGGGCAGCCAAAACAGGAAAATCGACTTCTGCGTTCGCTCGGCGGTCACGGGCTTCCGGGTTGGGCGGTTTCCGAGTGAGGACACGGACCGGTTGCGGGCGCTTCCCGGATTCCGATATAGGCCCGAAACCGGCGCCCGGCAACGGCACGACCTCCAATCCCATGGGGAAACATCCGCACCGAGAAGCAATCACAAAACTGCACAGGTGTCTCTTATGTTGACACTCTAATCACTATGATAACCTAAATCCTTCTGTGTTTTACTTTTAAGTAATGTGTTGTAAGGTTATGCCACAACAGAATTTTGTATGGTTTCATGACAACTGTTATTTGTCATTACACCGGCAAACCCTCTCTTCAGGGAGCGAAATCATACCCGTTCGGGTGGCTCCGGGAGGCCTCCGCGGGTGTTGATGTGCTCGGACGCCGGTTGGAGTCGTTGTGTCTGGGAAACGGGAAGCGGGCCCCCAAACCTCGTACCCCTCTCCAGGGCAGTGACTTACCATCGGTGAAGGGGCAGTGTGGACCGCTTTGGCCCTGGCCCACCCGGTTGGGCTGGGTCCCGAAGCCCGGCAACGGCCCGGACCTCCATGCTTTGGGAGAGGCAAGGCTTCCTGCAACGGTTGTGGAAAACCGAAGATGTGAGGAATAGGGACATATCAGGTGGTGAGTGTAGTCTAAACAGTTGAATGAAAGGGATATAAGGACTTATCTGTCTGGTTATGTCACAAATTGATTTGTAGAGACACGCAACAGATGTTATTTTGAAACACACCGCCTGGCCTTTTCGGCAGGGACCGGATTCACGGGCAAACCGGTGATTTCAGGAGGACGCTGTGAGGGCTGACGAGTTCGGACACCGATTGGAGCTGCTGCTTCGCGGCAGGGAGATGTCGAAGCTCGGTTTCGCCAGGACCCTGCAGGCCAGGCGGGAGCCCAGGGAGCTGAATGGTGAACCGGCTCTCAGAAAAGTGGACCGATCCGCCCTGTACGCCTTCCTTCAGGGCCGGGACTTCCCTCCTGTGGATACGTTGGCCGAGATGGCCGAGATCCTGGACGTCCGTTTGGGTTGGCTGGCGGAAGGTGAGGAGCCCATGGAGCGTGATGTTCCTGGTGCTCCACCCCCGATTTGGGTGATTGATGGCCATAGAGGGGCCTGGAAGCGGCCCAGCGTGCCGAAACGGCTGGAAGCCCGGATGGCCTTCGATGAGGTCTTTTTCCCCCGCTCAGGGGGCTATAAGGAAGCGGAGCCCATCGTCCAGACCATCTTCGGTGATCTGCTGTCTCGGCGGTTGAGGCGCCGGAGGAAGAGAGGGGATCGCGGACCGGCTTACCCACTTTACCGCGCCGAGACCGCCCGGGGCCTCTACCTGAAATGTTTCCTGGACGTGATCGATGAACTCCCCATCGGGACCGCCTTCTCTTCCCCGCGTTTCACGTCCGCTTTCCTTTCCCGGGTTCCGGGGTGGGTGGAGGACGAGAGGGTCTAGATTCTTACGTCCTTCCCCTTGCCCATAGCTCTCGCACACCCAAATCTTAACCCCGTTAAAAGGTCAGCCTCACAGGCTGTCTAAGGCCTGAGTTTACGGGGCTTATTCCGCTGTAGTGTAGTCATACGGTCCAACAGGGGGACACCATGAGTTTGGGCGCGAAGACGATTTGGTTGGCCATTCTCTCACACCTTACCCTGACCTCGGGCGTCCTCGCTCAGGGCCAAACCCAACTCCGAGTAGATGGTGAGAGGATCAAGAGTTACGTCGAGTACCTCTCCACCGATGAGTTCATGGGCCGGCAGTCCATGACTCCCCAATACCAGGAGGCCGCCGAGTGGGTGGCGGCCCAATACGAGGCCTGGGGTCTCGAACCAGCTGGGGACAACGGGACGTATTTCCAGAGGGTTCCCATCGGTCGGACCCTCACCTGGTATGAAGGCATACCGGAGGCGGCGATAAACGGGAGCCCCCTCTCCCTCGTTGAGGGAGATTTCTCCGTCAACTCTGTGTCTACCGCCGCCACCGTCGTTGAAGCCGAGATCGTCTTTGTCGGATACGGGATCTCGGCTCCTGAGAAGGGCCTGGACGAGTACGCCGCGGTGAACGTTCGCGGGAAGGTAGCCTTGGTACTCCGGGGCTCTCCAAAGACCGCGCCGTCCCTAGGAGGCGGAGGAGGGTTCAGCCCCGCAGCCAGATCCGAGCCGGAACCCCAGGAGGAATGGGCCACCGAGTCCACCGATATGGCGAAGATCCGAATCGCACACGACAGGGGCGCGGCTGCGGTGTTGCTGTTCGATCCCGATGCAGGGGCTCAGGCCAGCGGATTCCGGGGTCCCCGGGGCCAGCAGGAAACCTTCACCACCACCAGGGACTTCCTGGCTTTCACCATCACGGACAGGGCTTTCCGGACTGTCATGAAGCCGGACTTTCAGGAGTCGGTGAGAGGCTTCACGGTCCGGCTGAACGGGATTCGGGACGAGATCAGGTACGGAACCCCCCAGTCCATGGCTACCGGGGTGACGGCTCAGCTCAAGGGCTACGACTCGAAGGGAGTTTTCAGCGAGGAGCTGGGGAACAACTTCGCCTACAACGTTCTTGCCAAGCTTCCCGGCACCGACAGGGGTCGCCGGGACGAATACGTGGTCATGGGGGGACACCTCGACCACGTCGGGGTGAGGAACGGCCAGGTCAATAATGGCGCCGACGACAACGCGTCAGGGACCGCGGTTGCCATGGAGGTGGCTCGGGTACTCAGCGAAGG
>JABDNZ010000292.1 GCA_013043565.1 Gemmatimonadota bacterium
GCGTACATGTGGTAGATGATGGTTTCCGACGTCGGGCGAATGGCCAGAGGCTCCTCCAACTCCTTTCCTCCGGCCTGCGTGACCACGGCCAGCTCAGGAGCGAACCCCTCCACGTGCTCCTTCTCCCGCTCAATGAAGCTCATGGGGATGAGCAGCGGGAAGTAGGCGTTCTCGTGGCCAGTGTCTTTAAAGAGCCCATCCAGGCCCTTTTGCATGTTTTCCCAGATGCCGTAGCCCCAGGGTCGGATGACCATGCTCCCACGGACGGGGGAGTAGTCGGCCAATTCCGATTCCAGGACCACCTCGTTATACCAGGCGCTGAAGTCTTGCCCCCGAGGGGTGAGCCCTTTGTTGTCAGCCATGAGGATCTTTCGTTTTCGATGACACGTCTGGGGAGGGGATTTTCCTCCTCGACCGAAGCTCACGAAGATAAACGAATCCCCCCGGAAGGATGAAGAGAAGGATCGATCCAGCGGCCCATACGGCCCGGAATGAGAACCCTAACACGGGGGCCAGCAGCCAGGCGACCAGGGCGCCCCCTGCGAACGCCAGAATCACGGCGAAGAACAGGATGAGGTATTCGAGGACGTCGAGGCGCCGTAGGACCCAGCTCACGGCCTCCCGAGCCGCCTCGGCCTTCTCCTCGACCTCGTCCCTCTGTCCTTTAGGCGTCATCACCCCCAAGGCCCTTCCCTGCCCTCAGTTCCTCGAGGGACACCTCCGCCTCCGTACCGGAGGCCATGTCCCTGACCACGGCTACCCCTTTCTCCACCTCGTCGGGGCCCAGGATGATGACCCACCGGGCACCCTCCGTCGAAGCCGAAGAAAACTGTTTCTTCACCGATTGATCCCGAAGGGCGTACATCACACGCCGACCGCTTTCCCTGTGGGCCCTCGCGATCTCGTGAGCCAGAGGCCGCAGCTCGGGAGTGATGCTGACCAGGAAGAGGTCCGCGTCCCGGGCCACATCGGGCAGTAAACCCCGGTCGGTGAGGAGCTCGGTGAGGACCACGTCCCCCATGCCGAACCCTGTGGCGGGAAGGGGCTCGCCCCCCACCAGCTCCAACAGCCGGTCGTACCGCCCTCCCCCGCAAACGGCCCGGAACTCCCTGTTCCGGTCGAAGATCTCGAAGACGATCCCGGTATAGTAGGCCAGGCCCCTGACGATTCTGAGATCGAATTGGATGAAGTCTCCCAGGCCCAGGCGTGCCAGGATGTCCTGGTGCTCCTGCATGTCGGCCAGGGCTTCCGTGACCCCCGGTCCCTTGCCGTGGAGCCGAGCTATGTCCTCCGGCCCGCCGTCTTCCACCAGGCCGAGAAACGCCTCGGCATCGGACTCGCTGAGGCCGCACTCCTCTCGAAGCCGCTGAAGGCTCCTGGACGCTTCCTCCCTTTCGACCTTATCCACAATCTCGAAGGCCACGAGGTGATGCTCCGGGGAGACGCCCAGGGAGGACAGCACCGCAGTCAGCAAGCGACGGTCAGAAACCCGAGCGACGATGTCGTTTTTTCCGAGCCCCAGATCCCTCAGGGCGTCCAGGGCCACAGCCAGAATCTCGGCATCTGCGCCAACACCCGCTTCCCCTATGATGTCCACGTTCCACTGGAAATGCTCCCGTAAGCGGCCACGTTGCTGCCGTTCATAGCGGAAGAGTTGGGGAAGCGTGAACCATCGGATGGGCTTGGGCATGGCCCGACTCCGTTCCCCGAGAATCCGGGCCAGGGACGGCGTCATCTCAGGCCGTAACGTGATCTCCCGCCCGCCCTTGTCCTCGAATGCATAGAGCTGCCCGACGATCTCTTCCCCGCTCTTCTCGGTATAGAGATCCAGGGCCTCGAGGGGCGGTCCATCATACTCCTGGAAGCCATAACGCCGAGAAATCCGGCGCCAGCTTTCGAAGACGTGGGAACGGATCTGGAGCTCCTCGGGCGGGAAGTCCCGGAATCCCGGAAGTCTCGCAAACGCTTTGTCTTTGGCCATGGCGGCGAATCTACCCAGGGGGCTTGAGGAGGGGAACCCCCGGGCGGGTCAGTCCCGGCCGTAGGGGAGGATCCCAAGAGAGTTCATGGCGTCCCCGACCGTGTGGTGGGACCCGGTCACCACGACGGTTCCCTCCCCGGCCACGGACCGGGCCATATCCAGCCCTTCCCGGAAGTCTGGAAGGATGTGGAGGTTTGGGCGGGGCTTCACCGCCGCGGCTGCCTCGAGGGGGTCCCACCGTCGTTCGGGAGGCACGGTGGGTGGCTGGGTCAAAACGGCCTCACGGGCCATGGTGAAGAGGGGGGGGAGCATCGACCGCCAGTCTTTGTCACCCTGGATCCCGACCAGGAGGATGATGGGCTCGGGAAGGGACAGGCGCCGGAGGCTTGTGGCGAGAGCTCTTACACCGGCCACATTGTGGGCGACATCGAATACCCACAGGCCCCGGGGTCCCTCATGGATCTGGAGCCGCCCGGGCCAGCGCACGCCAGCTACCCCTTTTCGAACGGCTTCGCCGCTAGGCCGCAGCGGCTCCGGGAGGAGCTCGAGGCTCCGAATGGCCAGGGTGGCATTCGCTGCCTGATGTCGTCCAGGCAGCGGCGAGACCAGGGACATACTGCCCCACGTCTCGGTGTCCAGCCGGAAAGAGTTACCGTCCGGCGACACCTCTAGCTCTTCTATGTCCTCGGCCGGGTTGATGGCCGAGAAGGGCGCTCCCACCTCGAGGGCTCTTTGCCGGAATATCTCCCTCAGCGCGGCGTCCCGTTCGGCGGTGATGACCGGGACGCCCGCCTTTATGATCCCAGCTTTTTCCCCTGCGATCTCCTCCAAGGTGTATCCGAGGTATTCTGCATGGTCCAGCGCCACGTTGGTGATCGCAGTCAACTGGGGAGAAATGACATTCGTGGAATCCAAACGGCCGCCCAGCCCCACTTCCACGAGGCCCACGTCGATCCCCACCTTCGAAAACAAGTGGAAGGCGAGGACGGTGGCGGCCTCGAAAAAGGTCAGCCCCAAACGGGCGATTCCTTCCCGGAGCTCGGCCGCCGTCTCCAGGAGCGGATCGGCGGGGATGGGTTTCCCGTCGATCTGGAAACGTTCCCGGAAAGAGCACAGGTGTGGGGAGGTATACAACCCGACCTTCCGGCCGTCTTCTTTGAGGATTTGGGCCCACACGGCGGCCAAGGAACCTTTTCCGTTGGTGCCCCCGACATGGAGGGTCGGGTAGTCGTCCTCAGGATTCCCCAACTCCTCGAGGAGGTTCTCTGTGCGTTCGAGACCCCAGGGCACCCCGACCGGAAGGGGCGGAAATATGTCGTCGAGTGAGATATCACCCCCACCCTGGAGCACTCCACCCTCCCCCGAGAAGGCGGAGTCGGGCGGCGCCTTCATCCTTCGTCTTCTTCCCAACCCGCCCACATATGCCGAAGGAGGATCGCGACCGTGTCTTTCATTTCCCGGCGATCCACGACCTTGTCGACCATCCCATGTTCGAGGAGAAACTCCGAACGCTGAAATCCCTCTGGAAGGCCCTGTTTGATGGTCTCTTCTATGACCCGAGGGCCGGCAAAGCCGATGAGAGCTTTGGGTTCGGCGAGGTTCACGTCCCCCAACATCGCGAAGGAGGCCGTGGTGCCCCCCGTCGTGGGATCGGTAAGAATGGAGATGAAGGGAAGGCCTGCTTCATGAAGCCGTGCCAGGACGGCCGATGTCTTGGCCAGTTGCATGAGAGAGTAGATCCCCTCCTGCATTCGGGCACCCCCTGAGGCACTGAGGATGATCAGGGGCTTCCCAAGGTCCAAAGCCGTCCGGCCGATCCGGGCCACTTTCTCACCAACGACGGAGCCCATGGAACCGCCCAGGAACCTGAAATCCATGACCCCGATACACACCGGAATCCCGTCGAGGGTCCCCTCCCCGACCACCACGCCGTCCCGGGTCCCGAGCTTTTTCTCGGCGGCCTCCAAGCGTGTCCCATAGGGCTTTAGGTCCTCGAACTCGAGGGGGTCGACGCTCTTGAGGTCCCCGTCCCGCTCTTGGAAGGTGCCCGGGTCCAGAAGCAGGTCGAGGTAGAGATCCGGAGGAACCCTGAAATGGAACCCGCACTCGGGACAAACCTGGGCGTTCTGGGCCAACCTCTCCCCATACACGATCTCCCCGCAGCCTCCGCACTTCTCGAAGACGTCCGAGGGAAGATCGCGCTTATCCGACGATTTCAGAGGCTGTTTGGGCTTTCGAAACCAAGCCATCCAATGCCCTTTCTTCTTCGTTCGGGTCCCGCCCTACCGCCCGTCCTCAAGCGTCCTTCGAAACCCGCACAGCCACCGCCAAAGCCACCCAGGACATGAGGAGGAAGGACCCTCCATAGCTCACAAATGGAAGCGGGATGCCCGTGATGGGAACCAAGCCGACGGTCATCCCGATGTTGACAAACACATGCGTGATCCAGGCTCCGAAGATACCGAAGATGACAAGGCCGGCAAAGGGATCCGCGGCCCGGGCCGCCAGCTGGACGAGGCGGATCAAGATAAAGGCAAAGACGAGGATAAGCGCCGAGGTTCCGAGGAAGCCGAGCTCTTCCCCGACGACGCTGAAGATAAAATCCGTATGCTGTTCCGGGAGAAAGTCCAGACGTTTCTGGGGTCCGGCGGTAAAACCCTTCCCGGTGAGGCCCCCACTCCCGATGGCCACCTTCGACTGGATGATCTGCCACCCCGCGCCCCGTGGGTCCACGGTGGGGTCCAAGAAGACCAGCAACCGGTTTTTCTGGTAGTCGGCCAGGGAACGCCAAAGCGGGAGGGCCACAGTGCCGGCGGCCAGATTGGCCAAAACCACGGCCACCGATTCCACCAGATAAAGCCTGTATCTGTAAAAGAAGAGGGAGAGGGTGAGGAGAATGAAATACCCCGACCAGACAATGAGATCGTAGCTCAGGATCAGGCTCAATCCGGGACTCGCCAGCAGAATCAGAAGCGGAATGGGTGTTCCGCCCCAGTACAACATGGTGAAGAGGATCCCGATGAAGGCCAGGGCCGTTCCCAGGTCGGGCTGGAGGACGACGAGACACAGGGGAAGGCCCACCAGAGCTACCGGCCCTAGAAGCTCCCTCAAGTACTGGAATCCTTCTCGACGGGTAGAGAGCAGACGGGCCACGGCCAGGATCGTGGCGATCTTCGCCACTTCGGCCGGCTGGAAGCGGAAGCCGGCGATGGAGATCCAGCTTTTCACACCGGCGGCCGTCCCGGCTCCGGTGCCGATGACCAGCGTCACCATGAGGAGAAGGATCCCGCCGACGTATGCGGGAAGAGCAGCCCATTCAAACCATCGCGTAGGGACCAAACCCACAGCGGTAAAGGCCACTACACCCAGGACGAGCCAGGAGAGCTGACGCTGCCAGATGTCTTCGGTAACCGGGCTCGGCAGGTTCAATACCCCGGCAGAGTAGATCATGCCCACCCCGAAGACGGAGAGGGCCAAAACCGTAAAAGCCAGTGCCGGAGTGACTGCCCATGCTCGGAAAAACCTCATGGTCGAGTCGGCTTCCTCATGGCTCGTCTTCTCCGTCATTCCCACCTGACAGGGTTTCAGCCCAGGGGGCGGGAGTGCCCGTCAGATAGTGTTCCCGCAAGGTCTGAATGGAGTCTACGGGAATGCCGTACTTCCGCCTCAGGTAGTAATCCGCCGTCTTCGACACCAGGGGAGCGGCAACACCGGAACCGCTCTCCCCGAACTCGACAATGACTACGACAACGATTTCCGGATCTCCGCCCCGGGGCCCTGCGATTCCGGTGAACCATGCATGGTCGGGGTTCGGCGGATTCTGCACCGTTCCGGTCTTACCCATGAGGTCCCAGTGCTCCAGAGACGAGAGGTAGGCCGTGCCACCAGGTTGCACCACGCCCCTCAGGCCCTCCCGCATGGTCTCCAGCGCTTCCCGGGAGAGGGCCAGACTCCACCCGCCCTCCGGGGACCCTTCTGTCTTCAGGAGCTTAGGGGGCGGTGCCGAGCCGTCCCGAGCGATGGCGACGTAGAACTGAGCCATCTTCAGCGGTGTCTGGGAATTCGGCCCCTGACCTATGGCCAGGCTGAGGACCTCCCCCTCGGTGGCTCGATATCCGAACTGAGGGGCTCGCTCCCACCAAGTGGGATCGTCCGGAAAGTTGCCCCGGGCTTCGGAGGGGAGGTCGATGCCGCAGCGTTGGTTGAAACCTATGCGAGTCCCCTCCTCCAGGAGTTCTCGGAGGCCGATCCGGAGTCCCAGCTGGTAGAAGTAGACGTTGCAGGAGTGACGGATTGCTCCCACCAGATCAACGGCCCCGTGGCCCTCCGGGTTCCAACAGCGAGAGTAACCGTTCCCGTAGGACATTCCACCTGTGCAGGGGATGGGCATGATCTCGTCCGGCCGAACCACCCCCAGGTCCAAACCGATGGCCGCGGTCGCCAATTTCCAGGTGGAGCCCGGAGGATAGATTCCCTGAACCGCCCGGTTCAGGAGTGGCCGGGCCGGGTCTTCCAGAAGCGTGGCCCATTCATCCGAAGAGATCCCGCCCACAAAATCGTTGGAATCGAAAATCGGGGAGGAATAGAGGGCCAAAACTCCACCGTCCTCCACATCCAGGGCTACCACCGCCCCCCGCATGGTGTCGGGAAAGATCTGGTGGACCCACTCTTGGAGTTCGAGGTCGATGTTGAGGCTGATGTTCTCGCCGGGTACGGCTTCGGCAACCGCAGGACCCTGGAAGGAGCCCACGATTCGGCCCAGGACGTCCACCTCCACGTATCGAAACCCAGCCTGGCCCTGGAGGGTCCGCTCGTACTGCTTCTCGATCCCATCCTTTCCAATGATGGCCCCCGGCACATAACGACCCAGGGCATCCTGGGAGAACGCAGGATCGTCCAGCTCCTCCTCGGTGATTTCCCCCAGATAACCGAGGATGTGCCCCATGGCCTCACCGGCCAGATATCGGCGCCGGGGCCTCTCTACGAGATAGAGCCCTGGAAACTCGCTCTTCCGCTCTTCGAGAGCCGAGACCTGGTCGAAAGGCGCATTCACCTTCACGGTAAGGGGCTGTCGCGGGTAGGCGCGCACCGTCTCCATGAGACGATCGATGCGTCCGTCCGTGAGCTCCAGGTGGGATCTAAGGCTTTCCAGGCGAGCCCGGATGGTGTCCCGGTTGTCAGGGAGAAGGACCACCTCCCAACCCGGGACATTGTCTGCAATGATCTTCCCGTTACGATCGAAGATGGTACCGCGAGGAGCCGGGACACCGAGTTGCCTCAGGCGGTTATTGTCCGCTTGCAGCTCCCACGTGGTCTTCCGGAGGACCTGCGCCCGAAAAAAGGCCACCATGAGGAGGCTCATCAGGATCACGACCAGGGCCGTACCACCTTGGGCTCTGCTCCTGCGGGAGATGGGGTGATCCAGTCTCATCGGAGAGCCCGCGTACCACCGAGAACGTAGACCAGCAGGGTACCCAGCGCAGCCACATAAAACGCGGCGATGCCCCCGTCCACCAGGACACTGGCCGGGAACGGATCCCTTACGATCTCACCGGCCACGATCCAGTACACGGCCTCCCGCAGCAACTTCCCCCCGAAGAAATAGACGAAGAAGAACCGCAGGGAGTCCCCGACGAACAGGTCACGGGTCCTGGCGCTCAGGATGCCCAGGAGGGTCATGGCCAGGGTGCTCGCACCAAATGCCAAGACCGAAAAAGCGTCTTCCAGGAGCCCGAGCAGGAACCCCAGGGCTCCGGCCAGACCCATCCCCGATACGCGAGCCGCCAGGAGGAGGGCAAGGGTAAGAAGGTCGGGAGCCCCACCCTCGATGCCGAGGCTGACATGGAGGAAAAGGTGCATGACCACCAGGATCGGTACGACGGCCCCGAGGACTCTTTTTCGAGTCATCCGCCGTCCCCTCCCCCCTCTGGAGCCCCTTCGGCACCGCCCTCCAAGAGCTGAATCAACCGCTCGACGGTCGGGTCCGCTCGCACCACCAAGACGTGGGTGGCGCTTCCCGTCTCCACGATCGGTTTCAACAGGTACTCCGACCTCCAATCGCCGAAGTCCTCGTGGAGCTCCAACACCGTCCCGATGGGTATCCCCCGGGGGAAGACGCCGCCCTGTCCGGTGGTGGTGATGAGGGTGCCCGAGTCCAGACGCTCATAGTAGGGAATGGCGGTAAGGAGCAGTCGGTCGCCGCCCCGGAAATCCCCCCGCCGCGGTTCCACGAATCCGAAAACCTCCCCATCCGCGGTCATGGCGCTGGCGCTGAAGTCCGGGTGGCTCCAATCGATGCCTATGGCGGCGCCGGAAGCGACCTCCCGGATGACGCCAACAAGACCGATCCGTCCGATCCGCATCAGGACCGGGTCCCCGGGTCGTATCCCCTGGTCCGCCCCGATGTCCAGGATGAACATGCTCTCCGACCCGGTGGTCCCCGGCCGGATCAGATTGGCATGGATAAACGTGCCCGGTGACCGGTCCTGGAGCTCCAGGTGTTCCCGAAGGCGTTTGTTTTCCTCGAGGAGGGGGGCCTGGGCCGCCACCACCGACGCCAGCGAATCGAGTTGGGCCTGGAGGCTCAGAGCGTCTTCGGCCCGGAGACGGGCCTGGGCGATGGCCTCTTGAGTGGCAATAAACGGGCGGAGCACCGAGCGCCGCAGGGCTTCTGCCACCTGGCTCTGTGCGGACCCAGGCAAGTAGAGTGCAACGGCCGAGAGAAAAAAGAAGCCCAGGGCAACGGTTAGGTCTCGGCGCCCTCGACCCTCCTCAGGCGGATCGGTGTAGCTGGCCATCGTCTGAGTTTTTCAGCCCGGTCCGAGGGGAGAGGAACGGAGAAGGAGGCCGATCGGCCTCCTAGGTCGTGAGCACGTTCCTGTACTTCTGGACGTCGTCCAGGATCCTTCCAGCCCCTCTGACGACACAGGTGAGGGGCTCATCATCAACATGAATGGGGAGATTGGTTTCGTGCTGAAGGAGACGATCCAGGCCCCGAATCAGCGCCCCTCCGCCGGTCATGACAATCCCCCGATCTACGATATCGGAGGCCAGCTCCGGCGGGGTGATCTCCAGCGACCGCCGCACCGCCTCCACGATGGACTGGATCGGCTCCTGGATACACTCCCGAACTTCCTGGGAATGCACGGATACGACCTTCGGAATACCGCTCACCAGGTCCCGTCCCTTGACCTCCATCTCTCGCTCTTCGCCGAAGTCGAATGCGGACCCGATCTGGATCTTGATAGCTTCAGCGGTGGGCTCCCCGATGAGGAGATTGTAGTTCTTCCTCAGGAAGGTCACGATTGCCGAGTCGAGCTCGTCTCCCCCGACCCTTATGGATGTGTTCGACACGATCCCCGACAGAGCGATAACCGCGATTTCGGTCGTGCCCCCTCCGATATCGATCACCATGTTTCCGGTGGGGGTTTCCACGGGAAGGCCCACGCCGATGGCAGCCGCCATGGGCTCCGCCACCATGTAGACGACCTTGGCGCCGGCCGCCATAGCAGAGGACCGGACGGCCCTCCGCTCCAGCTCGGTGATCCCCGAAGGCACACCAACCACGACACGGGGTTTGATCCGGAAGATTCGCTTCGCCGTCACCTGTTTCAGGAAATGGCGGAGCATCATCTCCGTAATGTCGACGTCGGCAATGACCCCGTCTTTCAGGGGCCGAACGGCTTCGATCCCTTCCGGAGTCCGTCCCAGCATTCGCTTGGCTTCCAACCCTACACCAAGAATGCGCCGGGAGCCCTTTTCCACTGCCACGACGGAGGGCTCGTTCAGTACGATGCCCTCTCCCTTCACATAGACCAGAGTGTTCGCCGTGCCGAGGTCGACCGCGATGTCGTTTACCGGAACCAGCCGGCCAGTGTTGAACCAGCGGGACAGGGAGGAGGTTTCGTTGGGCAAGTCAGGACTTTGTGAGAGGTAGAAGGCTCACAGCCAGACTCCATGCCAGACCCGGAGTCCGTGGCGGATACGTAAACGTATGATGTCCAGAAAACCGGCAAAAGGCAAGAAAATCCGGGGGAAAACCCCGTTTTCAGCCGGTTCCGGTGCTCCCGAACCCGCCTTCGCCCCTGTCGGTCTCCGTGAGGGACTCTGCTTCGGCCACCTCGGGAGCCAAAAAACGAGCGAAAACGAGCTGTGCAATTCGTTCCCCCCGCCGGATCTCCACGGGGTCCGACCCACCGTTCTGGAGGAGGACCTTCAACTCCCCCCGATAGTCGGGATCGATGGTCCCGGGGCTGTTGGGAAGGGTGATGCCATACCGGGCAGCCAAACCCGACCGGGGCCTGACCTGGCACTCCACCCCTGGCGGGAGCTCCATGACCAACCCCGTGGCCACTGCCCGGATTTCTCCGGGCTGCAGTTCGAGGTCGGCCTCCGCCGAGCGGACATCATACCCGGCGGCTTGGGGCGTAGCCCGGCTGGGAAGGGGAAGGTCCGGGTTCCCCTTCAATCGGAGAAACCGGACCCTCGAGGGCTCAGACATCCAGACCCCTCCCCTTCCGGATCACCCTCACGCTCCTACTGGAGATGGGGGGCGAGGTCTTCCCACTTCATCTTGAAGGCCTCGGCCACGGCCGGATAGACGATCTTCCCGTCCACGATGTTCACACCCAGGGCCAGGGCGCCGTCATCCAGGCAGGCCTGCTTCCATCCCTTGTTGGCCAGGTGGATGGCGTAGGGCAGCGTCGCGTTGGTGAGGGCCAGCGTGCTGGTCCTCGGTACCGCGCCGGGCATGTTGGCCACGCCGTAGTGGATGACCCCGTCCACGGTGTAGATGGGGTTCTCGTGGGTCGTCGGCTTGGTCGTTTCGACACAGCCACCCTGGTCAACGGACACGTCCACGATGACCGAACCGGGCTGCATGAGTTTCAGGTCTTTCCTGGTGACCAGATACGGAGCCTTCGCGCCCGGAAGCAGAACGCCCCCGATGAGGAGGTCCGTGAGCGGAAGCCTGTCCAGGATGTTCTGCCGGTTGGAGTAGATCACGTCACAGTTTGCCGGCATGAAATCGGAAAGGTCCCGAAGCCTGTGCAGGTTCGTGTCCATGATGGTCACGTGGGCACCCATGCCGCAGGCCATCTTGGCCGCGTGGGTCCCGACGATCCCGCCACCCAGGACCAGAACCTCGGCCGGCTGGACACCGGGTACGCCGCCGAGGAGCACGCCACGACCGCCAAAGTACTTCTCCAGGTACTTGGCACCCTCTTGCGTGGCCATGCGGCCGGCCACCTCACTCATGGGAGTGAGAAGCGGAAGCTCTCCGGTGGGAAGCTCAACCGTTTCATACGCGATGCTCACCGATTTGGTCTTTTTCAGCGCCACGGTGAGGGCTCGGTCGGCGGCATAGTGGAAGTAGGTGAAAAGGACCTGCCCCTCCTGGATCTTGGGCCACTCGGGTTTGATGGGCTCTTTGACCTTCATGATCATCTCGGCCTTTGCCCACACCCTGTTGGCATTCGGCAGAATCTTGGCGCCGACGGCCTTGTAGAGGGCATCCGGGAAGCCGCTGCCAATGCCGGCACCCTTCTCGATGAATACCTCATGGCCCTCCCCAATCAGGGCCTCGGCACCAGCGGGAACCAGGGCGATCCGGTTCTCGTTGGTCTTGATTTCCTTCGGCACGCCGATACGCATATTTGCATGTCTCGTCTAAGGTTGATCTCGTCACGGTCCCGAGGGACCGCCCCCGCCACTACAAAAACTGGACCATCTTAGGTGACATCAGGCTCCTGCGGTAGGTCCCCGGAGGGGCCGAGCCGAAGGAGGAAAAACCCGTCCGGGGAGAAGAACTCCGCGCCGATGTCCGAAACCTGTTTTTCCGTGACAGAATCGATCTTTCCCAGGAGCTCGTCGAGGGTTGCGAATGGCTCCCCATGAAGAGAGAAGGAGGCCAGTCGGTACAACCGGGCCCCGGTGGACTCCAGGGAGAGCATGATCTGCCCTTTTACCTGCTGCTTGATCTGCTCCAACTCCCCTGAGGGCATCCCATTCTGAGCCACATCGTCCAACTCCCTTCTCACCACCTCGACCGCCTTCTCGGCCGTGGAGGGTCGGGTCCCGACGTACACCCCTGAGATTCCGGCTTTGGAGTAGAAGGACTGGAAGGTGAACACGGAGTATGCCAGGCCCAGCTCCTCCCTCACCCGCTGGAACAGCCGGGAACTCATCCCCCCGCCCAAGGCAGACGAGAGGAGGGCCAGGGAGAACCGCCGGGGATCCGAATGTCCCGGGATGGCCCGGCCGAAAACGAGGTGGGTCTGGCTCGTGGGTCGGGGGGCCGACTCATCGCCCATGACGTTCGAAGGAATGTCGGGAAGGGGCGGCGCGGATACCCCGGAAGGGTGGCTGCCAAACAACATCTCGACCTGCTCCACCACCTCCTCATGCTTCACCTGACCCGCAGCCGCCACCACCAGGTTCCTGCCCGTGTACCTGGACCGATGGAGGTCCCTGAGAGCCTGGCCGGGCATGCTACCCACCGTGTCCCGAGTGCCCAGAATTTTGTTTCCATAGGGGTGGCCGCCCCAAAGCCGGGACCCATGGAGGTCGAACACCAGATCGTCCGGCGTGTCGAGGACCGTCGCGATCTCCTCCAGCACCACCTCCCGCTCCAGTTCCAGATCCTCGTCCCGCAGAACGGGAGAAAGGACCAGGTCCGCCAGAACCTCCAGAGCAAGAGGAAGGTGTTCGTCCAGGACCCGGGCTTGGAAGCTCGTGTGTTCACGGGACGTGAAGGCATCGAGGGAACCGCCGAGGCTTTCCAGCGCCAAAGCGATCTCTCGAGCCGTCCGTTTCTCCGTTCCTTTGAAGACCAGGTGCTCGAGGAGGTGACTCGCACCCATGAGGTCAACAGGCTCATGGGCCGAGCCCTGGCGAACCCAGACCCCGATGGCAGCGGAGCGGACCCCAGGGATCCGCTCCGTAAGTACCTGCACACCGTTGGACAACCGGGTCTGGTTCATCTCCCCGGTGAGGGAGGTGACCCTGGCGCTACTCTCCAGATGCGCCTCCCTCGGCGTCCTCGGCCAGCGCAGCCTTCCGGGAAAGCTTCAACCGGCCCCGCTCGTCGATGGCGAGCAGCTTGACCCTCGTGATGTCACCTTTCTTCAGCACGTCTTCGGTCTTCTCGGTTCGGGCGTCCTGAAGCTCGGAGATGTGACAGAGGCCCTCAGTGCCGGGCATGATCTCGATGAACGCCCCGAAGGTGGTGGTATTCTTCACCGGCCCTTCATAAATGCGCCCCACCTCCGGTTCCTGGACGATGGCTTCGATCATCTCCCGGGCCCGATCTCCCGCCTCACCGGACACCGCAGCGATCTTCACGATGCCGCTATCATCGATGTCGATGGTGGCTCCGGACTCGTCCTGGATGGCCCGGATGGTTTTGCCCTTGGGCCCGATGATGTCACCGATCTTCTCAGGATTGATCTGGATGGAGACGATCCTCGGGGCGTATTCCGAAAGGTCGTCCATGGGCTTGGCCAGCGTCTGATCCATGATGTCCAGAATGTGCATCCGGCCCGTGGTCGCCCGCTCCAAAGCCTCCTTCAAAATCTCATGGGTGAGACCCTGGATCTTGATGTCCATCTGGATCGCCGTAACGCCCTTTCGGGTCCCGGCAATCTTGAAGTCCATGTCGCCCAGTGCGTCCTCCAAGCCGAGAATGTCGGTGAGGACCGCCACCCGGTCACCGTCCTTGATGAGGCCCATGGCAACACCTGCGCAGGCAGCCCGCGTCGGGACGCCCGCAGCCATCAGGGAGAGGGACGCCCCGCACACGGAGGCCATGGACGAAGACCCGTTCGATTCCAGGACGTCCGAAACCAGGCGGATCGTGTAGGGGAAGTCGTCATAAGCCGGGAGGAGTGGTTGGATGGCTTTCTCGGCCAGGGCGCCGTGCCCCTGCTCCCTTCGATTCGTTCCCCGATAGGGTTTGGCCTCACCGGTGGCGAACGGCGGGAAATTGTAGTGGAGCATGAAGGACTTCGTGATCTCTTCACTCGAATCGATGGAATCGATCCTCTGCTCGTCCCGGGAGGTTCCGAGGGTGGTTACCGCCAGAGCCTGGGTCTGACCTCGGGTGAACAGGGCCGATCCGTGTGTCCTGGGGAGGACCCCGACCTCGCAGGTGATGGGGCGAACCTCGTCGACCCTCCGGCCGTCGGCCCGCTCACCCTGCGTGAGGATCCGCTCTCGCATCGTGTTCTTCTCGATGCCCCGAAGGATCTCCTTGATGTCACCCTTTCTTTCAGCGTACTCGTCATCTTCCTCCACGAGCCGAGCCAGGACGTCCTCTTTCACAGCCGCCATGGCCTGATTCCGCTCTTGCTTCTCGGACAGTTGGAGAGCTTCCTCCACTCGGCTCTTTGCCAGGTTCTCCACCTTGGCCTTCAGCTCTTCGTCCGGGAGGATGGGTGTCCACTCCATCTCCGGTACCCTCTCGTCGCCCAGGAAAGCCTTCTGGATCTCGATGAGCTCCTGGATCCCCTTGTGGGCGATGTCCAGACCCTCGATGAGCTCCTCCTCCGGGACCTCCATCGCGCCGCCCTCGACCATGAGGAGAGCGTCCTCGGTCCCTGCCACCACGATGTCCACGTCGGAGTATTCCAACTGCTGGAAGGTGGGGTTCAGGACCCAGTTCCCCTGGATTCTCCCGATTCGGACACCGGCCAGGAGGGTGTTGAAGGGGATGTTCGACATGTTCAGGGTCAGGGATGCTCCCATGATGCCCCACACGTCGGCGTCGTTCTCTTGATCGGCGCTCAAGGGGAAGCAGGCGACCTGCGTCTCGTGCATGAACCCGTCCGGAAACATGGGCCGGAGGGGTCGGTCGATGAGCCGGGCAGAGAGAATCTCTTTCTCTCCGGGCCTTCCTTCTCGCTTGAAAAACCCGCCAGGGATCTTCCCGGCGGCATAGCTCTTCTCCCGATATTCCACCGTAAGGGGGAAGAAGGGGAGGTGGGTGGGGTTCTCCTGGGCGGTAGCCGCCACCAGGATTACTGTTTCCCCGAATTGGATCAGGCATGAGCCAGCCGCCTGACGAGCCATGCGGCCCTTCTCGACTGTGAGGTTCCTACCCGCAAACTGCCTTTCGATTCTTTGTACCATCTTCTTTTCTCTTCCGTTTCTCTTCTTTACTGCGACGATTTCTATTCTTCTTCTCTTCTACGTTTCGATTCTATGGTCCTACGGGGTAATGTTCTCAGCCCACGTGACCTGTGCCCAAGGCCGGAGGACAGACGTCCACCTCGGCGTCGGGGCTCGATCTCTGGGGAAGTTGTCATCGTAGGGGAGACTCCGATCTTCACTGCGAGACGTGAGTCTCAGACATGGAAAAAAAGCGGCGACAGAGGGTGACTGTCGCCGCTCATGTCTATCTCGCTAGTGCCGGAGACCCAGGTCCGCAATGAGCCCCCGATACCTTTCCATATCTGTCCGCTTGAGGTATTCCAGGAGGCGACGCCGGCGGCCGACCATCTTCAGGAGGCCTCGGCGGCTGTGGTGGTCTTTCTTATGGCTGTCGAAGTGGCTCCGGAGATCGTTGATCCGGCCCGTCAGGAGCGCGACCTGGACAGGGGCACTGCCACGGTCCTCTTCGTGCAGTTGGTACTTCTTGATGATGTCTTCTCTTTCGCTACTCATCTGGTTCGAGCCTCCACAAGAGCATATGCTGCGAGGGACGCCCCTCCTCGTATTGGTTTCGTAAACGTTTCAGCCTGTAAAGCTACCAAGACGGAACGGGTGTCTCAACCCCAGGCCGTCCTGAAACCTGTCGATGGGGATTCATCGGTTCAGGTCATAGGCCAGGGCTGCACGGGCCGCCTCCACGTCATACCTCAACTGCTCCACAAGGGCCGAGGCAGAATCAAACGGACGCACCTCTCGCAGGTGGCGGATGAACTCCACTCGGACTTCCTCACCGTATATGTCACCTTCGAAGTCCATCAAATGGAGTTCGATTGTGGGACGGGACCCTATGAACGTCGGCCGGGGCCCGATATGGATGGCTCCGTCGAAAACTCCCCTTTTCAGGCAACCTCGGACGGCGTACACCCCTGCGGGGGGAATCAACTTCCCATTCATGGGGACGAAGAGGTTCGCTGTGGGGAAGCCCAACTTTCGTCCCCGGCCGTCGCCCCTGACCACTAGGCCCCGGATACAGTAGGGGCGCCCCAAGCCCGCCCTGGCCGCCTCCACATTCCCTTCTGAAAGAGCCTCTCGGATCTTGCTGGAGGAGACGGCGTTCTCTCCGGCCCGGACGGGAGAGACCACGTCCACTGTGAAACCCAGCTCATCACCGATTTCCTGGAGCGTATCCACATCCCCCGACCTACCGCGCCCGAACCCATGGTCATACCCGATGACGAGCTCCTCGACACCGAGGCGTCCCACGAGGATCTCCTCCACGAACCGCCTGGGAGAGTAGGAGGCCAACACATGGTTGAAGGAGAGGAAGACTGCGTAATCCAGACCCGTCTCGGCCAGGATCTCCTTCTTCTCGACTGGGGTCGTGAGCAGAAGAGGCGCGTGGTCGGGACGGACGATTTGTAGCGGATGGGGGTGGAACGTCACCAATACGCTCCGCCGACGGGCTTCCCGGGCCCGCCGACGAATCTCCTGGAGGACCGCCCAGTGTCCCCGATGGACTCCGTCGAATGTGCCCACCGTGATCACTGTACCGCGGCCGTCAGAGGGCAATCCGGTGGGAAGGGTCGGATCGATGGCGTAGTCAACCATCTGCGAAAACCTTCTGGGGGCGGAGTTGGTCCCCTTCCCTGGCCGCCACGGCAACCAGGTTTCCTTCCAGAAGGACCCGTACCGGGACTCCACCCGGAACGTCGTCCCGTCCGAGCGGAAGGAACTGTCCGTGGCGGATCCGGGCGGCATCCTCCGGACCCACCTCCAACGCCGGAAAATGACCCAAGGCCGTGGCCGGTGAGGTGAGAGCGGCCCGAATGGAGTCAGGATCCCCCAGGTCTTCCAGCTCGGATGCGGAGGAGACCCAGAACGATCCGATCCTGGTACGGCGAAGGGCGGTGAGGTGGCCACCCACACCCAGGGCTCGGCCCAGGTCACGGGCGAGGGCCCTGACGTAGGTTCCCGAGGAACACTCGACCCTCAGATGGACTTCAGGCCCTTCCATTCCCAGGAGATCCAAGGCCAAGACCTCGACCTGGACCGGAGCCAGCTCCACGGACTCGCCCCGACGGACCCGTCGGTGAGCCGATTCGCCCTGGACCTTCTTTGCGGAATAGGCCGGCGGGACCTGGGAAACCCTACCCTTCAGGCTTTCCATCGCTTTCAGGAGGTCCGTCTCCCCGAGCTCGGCCCAACCCTCATTCTCGGAAACCGCGGCCCCGTCCAGGTCATGAGTGGTGGTTTCCACGCCCAGGTGAACCGTGGCCTCGTACTCTTTGACCATTCCGAGGAAGTACTCGGACAGGCGGGTGGCGAAGCCGAGAAGCAGGAGGAGAAGGCCCGACGCGAAAGGATCAAGGGTCCCGGCATGGCCCACACGTCGCATGCCGGAGGCCTTCCGAATCTCTCTCACCACGTCGTGGGAGGTCGGCCCCGGAGGTTTGTCCAGGAGGAGAATGCCGGCCGAGCTCATTCGTCCTCCTCACCCCCCTCGGGGAGAACCTCTCGGAGGACCTCCTCGATACGGGAGGCTGAATCCAGGGTCGTGTCGTGGACAAAACGAAGCTCGGGAATCCGGCGGATCCGGAGGATCTTTCCCAGTTCCCTCCGGATGAACGGAGCCGCCTTTTCGAGACCCTTCTCCGTGGAATCGGGAGTTTCACCATCGTCCATGGGCCTGAAGAACACTCGGGCCAGCCAAAGGTCCGGCGTCACCCTGACTTCTGTGATCAGGACCCGTCCAACCCTGGGATCCCGAACCTTTTGAGAGAGAATCTGGGAGATTTCTCTCTTGAACTGTTCGTTCAACCTCGCGTGTCGGTGATGCGTCATATCCCGATTTTCTTCGACCTGGGTCGAGAAGCAATCAGCGAAAGGAGCGGTCAAAACCAAGAATGATGGCCCTGCCATCCCCCTCGACGAACCGGTCCAAGCTGTCCAGAATCGAATCTGCCTGACTCCGGTCGGTAGTAACCACGGCGGCCGTGAGCTCGGCTCGCGTCCAGGTGTCATGGTGCCGTGTCTCGGCCACCGAGACGCGAAACCGGTGTTGAAGGCGCTCTTTCAACGACTTCACCACCCTGCGCTTCTCTTTCAAGGATCTGCACTCGGGAAGGGAGAGATCCCATGATCCAACACCGATCACCACGGTGGTCACCTCCGAGAACCGGGTCCGCCCCTGACGGATCCCTGTCCTCCCGTTCCGGTGGCCCTGAGCCCTCTGCCTACGAGAGGGTTCGGGCGACCTCCTCCACCTGGTAACATTCTATGACGTCGCCGATTTTCACGTCGTTGAAGTTGGCGATGCCGATCCCGCACTCAAAGCTCTCCCGGACCTCCTTCACGTCGTCCTTGAACCGCTTCAACGAGGAGAACTCTCCATCGTAGACGACGATCCCGTCCCGGACCAGGCGGGCCTTCGCTTTTCTCTCGATGACACCCTCTGTCACATAGCAGCCAGCGATGGTCCCGACCTTTTGGATCTTGAAGATATCCCTCACCTCGGCAGATCCGACGATCTTTTCCCGGCGTTCCGGAGCGAGCATTCCCTCGAGGGCCGCTCGAACCTGGTCGACGGCCTCGTAAATCACATCAAATACGTGGACGTCCACTCCCTCCCGCTCCGCGAGTTGACGGGCATTCGAATCGGGTCTCACCCTGAATCCCATGATGACCGCACTCGCTGGTCCAGCCAGGATGACATCGGACTCGTTGATCGCCCCTACGGCCCTGTGGATGATCTCCACCTTGACCTCGTCGGTTCCGAGCTGTTCCAGGGAATCGGATAAAGCCTGGACTGAGCCGTCCACGTCACCCTTGATGATGAGGGGTAAGGTGCTGACCTCTCCCGCCGCCAGGAGCTGTGAGAAGTCTCCAAGCTTGAAGCCGCGCTCCTTGATGCGAAGTTGCTTCTCGCGCTCCAACCGCTGGCGGTTTCCGGCGATCTCCGCAGCCATTTCCGGGGATCGGACCGCGAAGGCCTCTCCGGCCTGGGGGACACCTGCCGCGCCAAGGACCTGAACCGGAATCCCGGGACCGGCTTCCTCCACCGGTTTCCCTCGTTCGTCCAGCATGGCCCTGACTCGCCCGTCGTAGAGCCCGCAGATGAAGCTGTCCCCGACTTTCAGGGTTCCGTTCTGGACCAAAACGGTGATGACCGGCCCTTTACCAACGTCCAGGCGGGCCTCGATCACGGCGCCGTAGGCGTCCCGATCCGGGTTCGCCTGAAGCTCCAGCATTTCGGCCTGGAGCAAGATCTTCTCCATAAGATCGTCGATGCCGGTTCCCTGTTTCGCGCTGATCTCGGCGTCCAGAACGTCCCCTCCGAACTCTTCCACCGTGATGTCGTGCTGGAGGAGCTCCTGCTTCACCTTGGACGGGTTGGCGGTGGGGAGGTCGACCTTGTTCACCGCCACGACCATGGGCACCCCAGCGTTCCTGGCGTGGCTGATGGCCTCTACGGTCTGGGGCATGACGGAGTCGTCCGCTGCAACCATAAGAACGACGATGTCCGTCACGTCGGCGCCACGAGCCCGCATGGCGGTAAACGCAGCGTGTCCCGGTGTATCGAGGAAGGTGAGGGCCCGGCCGTCGGCCAGTTCCACGTGATAAGCCCCGATGTGCTGAGTGATTCCCCCGGCCTCACCAGCCACGACGTTCGCGCTCCGGATCTGGTCCAGGAGTTTGGTCTTCCCGTGATCCACGTGCCCCATGACCGTAACCACCGGCGGCCGGTGCTTGAGATCGCCTTCGTCGTCTTCCTCCATCATGGTGACTTCCTCGGCAGCGTACTCGGTCTCCCGAACCGCCGTGAAGCCGAATTCCTCCAGGAGGAGCTCGATTTGGTCGAAGTCCAACCGCTGGTTGATGGTGACCATCAAGCCCATGTTCTTGAAGGCTGAGCCGATGATCTCGGTAGAGGAGATATCGATGAGCTCTGCAAGCTCGGCCACCGTCAGGAATTCGTTGACCCTTACCGTGGTCCGCTCCCGTTCCTCCTCCTGGCGGACCTCCTCCTCCTGAGCCTCGATCTCCTCCTTGGTCGGGACTGATCCTTTGCCCCGCTTCCTCTTCTTGCCCCCACTCCCCTTCAGCTCAGCCATCACCCTTTGGATGTTGGACTGAACGGCCTCCTGATCCACTCGCTGGCGCTTCTTCCCCTTCTTGTCCTTCTTGCTCTTCCTGCGACCGTCCTGCGTGTACCCTTCGGCCTGGATTCTCACCTGGCCGGTCGGCGCGGCCGATGCGGCCGGGGAGGAAACCGGCTTTCTGATTACCCTGGCCGGGCCTTCCGGACCGGACCGCCGAACCGGCTCCGGTTTGGGAGCCGAATCGGCCGGATCCAGCCCTTCTTCGGCCTCCGAGGTCAACTCCGCCTCCGCGGCCTCCTCCTGATCCCCTTCAGGATCACCCTCGTCGGCCTCCTCCTCCCACCCGGCTTCAGCAAGCTCATCGCCCTCCGCCGACTCCTCCTCGGCCTCCGCCGCGGGATCATCAACTTCGGGTTCGAGTTCAGCAGACTCTGATTCCTCCGCCGGTTCTTGATCACTGGCTTCGGGTGCTTCGTCAGGTGCGTCGTCCACCCCATCGTCGTCGGCGGTAGCCACGACATCCTCATCCTCCGGGGATCCCTCCGCGGATTCCTGATCGTTCTCTTCGTCGGCGGCATCTTCTTCCACCGATACCTCGGGTTCCTTCTTGGCAACCCTGCGACGACGGCGGCGAGGCCTGTGGGCCGCTTGGGCATCCTCGATGGCCGCATTCAGAGCTTCCGAGACCTCCTTGTGCCCCGCCCGCCTCTCCCGCTCGATGCGAGCGAGGATCCGAGACACGTCGGCTTCCGTTACTTCGGTTTTTGCGCCGGCCACAGGGATCCCAAGCTCCCGGAGTAGAACAACCAACCCCTCAGGTGCGACGTTGAGATCTTGTGCTAGATCGATAACCTGCATTCGTCTGAACTACCTCCGCTGGGCCGCCCTTCAGCCCGTACGCATTAATCCCGCCCGATCAGCTGCTTGAGTTGTTTGGCGAAGCTCGCCACGGTCACTCCCACCGCTGTCAAAGGCCCGTCTCCGAGGGCCGCCCCCAATTCGTCCCTGGTGCCACACTTCGTCCAGGACACCCCTTGGGCCCGGGCCAACGGCACTACCTTCCGGACCTGGCCCTCCGCTCCATCCTCAGCCACGATCATCAAGCGAACCAATCCTTTTCGGATCCCTCGACGCGTGGCGTCAGTACCTTTAACGACAGCCCCGGCTCTCCGGGCGATACCCAGGAGAGCAAGGGCTTCAGCTTTGCGGCTCGTCCCCATCCTCTTCAAGCTCCGACTCGGACGAATCCTCTTCCACGTCGGATGCCTCGTTTGTTACTTCCTCCTCATTGGGATCTCCACCCTCGTCTTCATCATCATCCTTCGAATCTTCGGCCTTCTCTTCGGATTCGTCGTCCGAGGCTTCGGTCTTCTCGTCCAGAAGGCTCTCGAGAGCGGCGTCGGAAGACTGGTCGTCCGCAGGGACTTCTCCCTCCACCACCGTGAGCTCGTCGATGATCCCCAGGAGGAGGTCAGCGTGTTCCTCGGCGAGCTCCGGTACCGCCAGAAAGTCCTTCTTCTCAAGGTCGATAATGTCGAGAAAAGTATGATATCCCGCGGTTTCCAGGGCCGCCAGTGTGCTCCCCTCTAGCGCCAGCTCCGAGAGGGGGAAGTCCGCCGTCTCGTAGACCTCGCCTGGAGGCGGCTCCCCGAAAATGGACAGGTCCGCCCCACGCTCCAGCCACTCCCGGGAACCGTAGAGGTCGATCTGCCATCCGATGAGCTGGGAGGCCAGGCGGACGTTTTGCCCGTTTCGGCCAATGGCCAGAGAGAGCTGGTCTTCGTCCACGATGGCAGTGATGACCTGCCGGGTCGAGTCGCTGATGACTTTCGCCACCCTGGCCGGAGCCAATGCCCGCCGAGCGAAGACCTCAGGGTCCGGGTGCCAAGGAACGATGTCGATCCGTTCTCCACCCAGCTCGTTCACAACAGCCTGGACACGGGAGCCTTTTAGGCCGACGCAAGCGCCTACCGGGTCGATGGAGTCGTCCCGGCTGGAAACGGCGATCTTCGTCCTGCCCCCAACTTCCCTGGCCAGTTCCCGGATCTCCACGATCCCCTGGTAGATTTCGGGAACCTCCAGCTTGAAAAGGGAAGCAACGAACAGCGGGTCCCCCCTGGACAAAATCAGTCGGGGGCCCTTGGGCGTCTCGTCGACTTTCTTCAAGACGGCCCGGATCGGGTCACCCTGGCGGAACCGCTCCCGAGGGTTCTGCTCACGCCAAGGGATGATGGCCTCGGCGTCTTTTGAGCGGTTCATCATGACGACGATCTTCCCCCGCTCGATCTGCTGGACCTCTCCGGACAGGAGCTCGCCGACCCGGTCCGCAAACTCCTCCCGGATCCTCTGCCTCTCGCCCTCACGGACCCTTTGGACGATCCGCTGCTTTGTGGCCATCACGGCGTTCCGGCCGAATTCGGCGAAATCCACCGGGATTTCCATGACGTCCCCTACCTCGTAGGTGTCGTCGTCCCACCGGGCCTCTTCCAGGGCGATCTCGGAGGATTCGTCCTCGACTTCCTCCACCACCCGCTTCAGCACGATGATTTCGATGTCGCCGGAACCCTCGTTGATGTCGATCTCGGCTTCCACATTCGGTCCATAGATCTTCACCAATCCGGCGAGGATCCCGTCACGAATGAGGTCATAGACCTCGTCCTCATTGAGGCTCTTCGTTGCGGCGATGTCTCGGAAAGCCGCTACAATCTGGCCAGCGTTGGTCATTCTCGTCCTCTTGGTCCTGCCCGAACCCCAGGCGCCTCTGCCCCTGTTCTTCGGCCGGTCGCTTCAGTTCCACCGATAAATCAGGTGGGCTTTCTGAATCCGGTCCAGCGGGATCCGGATCTCTTCTCCATCTTCGAGTTGGAGAGCCACCTGCTGCGCCCCTTCCTCGCTCGTTTCCAGACCTAGCAGGTCGCCTTCGACCCGATTTCCTCTACTGCCCGGGAAGTCACGGCCCTTGATCAGGACCGGATTCCCCTTGAATCGCTCCCAGTCCCGAGGACGCGTAAGTGGTCTCTCCACTCCAGGTGAAGAGACCTCCAACACATACCGCTCGGGGACCTCAGGGTGGGCATCGAGCCAGGGCTCCAACTCCCGGCTGACCTGGGCGCATTGATCTACGCCCACCCCACCCT
>JABDNZ010000293.1 GCA_013043565.1 Gemmatimonadota bacterium
GGGGTGGGCTCTCCTCTTGAGCTCTCTCGTGGCGAGGATCTCCCCGTCCCGGCTCAACTCCACCATGGCCTCCTCACGGGCCGCAACGAGGATCAACGCCTGAGTTTCTGGGTGAACCTCGATGGAGGAGGGGTGGAAGTTCTTCCCGAGCCCACGTTCATCGAGGTCTTTGAGGGGAATGGAGATTCGGGGTCGGGGATCGAGCCGCAGAGAGTCCAAAGGCACCGAGAGAACCACGAGGCGACCCTCCAGCTCCCGCCGCCGAGGGTTTTTGCAGGGGAGGAGAAGTGTGTTTGCTTCCGCGTCCACGGCCAAGCCTTCCATCTCACACAAACTCCCTAGGCCCAGCTCGTATACCCTGAACTGGACCGCCGATGCCGGCTCACCCTCTCGAAACTCGAGGATCTGCCCTCGGGAAGTCACGAGGAAGAACCGGACACCAGCGATTGCGATCCCCTCGAAATCCCCCCGGGCGCCCAAGGCCCCCACCAAAAAGCTCTTGATCACTCGGCCCGTCGTCGGATCGAGTTCGAATACCGCACCCCGTTCGTCGTTGTGGGCAAACAGTCTGCCGTCCGGAGTCGTCGCCAGCCCCGAGATCTCTTGGAGAACGGCTGGCAACGTTGCTTTTTTCCCCGCCTCCGGCGAGAGGTCATAGAGGTCCAGGATCGAGGTGGCGGGCCGCACCCACCCGACGATCGCCGCCCCAAGGATGACGGAAAAGGCGAAAAAGACGGACCTGTGACTGCGTCCTGTCACCCGGTTTTCGCCAGGCCGATTCCTGGTTTGTTCGTGCCGCCTCATCTGTCGGTTCCCAATCCTTCCAAGGATCGGTACTCGGCGGCCTGGACCTGCCGACCCGGGGCGCTCTTGAGGAGCTCGAGTAGTCGGGTCGCCGACTCCCCTGGCCTGAGTCGTACCAGGTACTCCAGTACGGACGATGTACCCGACCCGGGCAGGATCTCCGCCAGCTCCCATCGAACGGCCATCTGGTCCAGAATCTCTTCCACCAGGGTCTGGGCTCCGACCATCTGTTCCGCGTGAAGAATCAGAAGGGCATTGAGTCGCTCCTTCTTCTTCCTCGCCCGCTCTGCCCGGAGATACCGATCCATCCTGGCCACTCGTGTGGCCACGTCACGGATCTCCTCCTGAGTCATGGCCTCCAGGAGTTGGGGATCGCCCATGGAGACGGCGGTTGACGCCGATCCTGGGCCAGCCAGGACATCTGCCAGGCCCAAGGCTCCGGTCCTACTGCGTTGGTCAGCGTAGATATTCCCGAAGTTGGACCAGAACAAATAGAGGATCACGGCGTTGAAAACGATGGAGAGAATCCCCGCCACGGCCAGGTAGAAGGCACCGGAAGCGAGGCCCACTCCGATGGCAAGGAACACGTATACGGCATCCTTCGTGTCCTGAAGGGTCGTTCGAAACCGGACGGAGGCCACGATTCCGGCCAGCGCAAAAGCGAGGGCGTAGTTGTATTGAACGATGAAGACCATCCCGGCTACGGCGATGGGCAGGATCAGCATGGATTGGACGACGGATTCGTCGTATCCCCGCCGCTGTTTGGTGAGGAGGTAGACCCAAGCCACGGGGATCATGAGGGCCAGGGCCCCGACGAGAGAGATGATGGCGGCCACCGCGAAGCTCGGGCCCCCCTCGATCCCGATCTCCGCCCCGGGCGTCCCAGTGAAAACATCCTGAAACGGTATGCTCTCGAGAGTCAGGTCTCCGGCGACCGAAAGCTCCCCCATTCGGTTGAAAACGACCTTGTAAAACAGGTCGAACCGGGACAGGAGCCAGGAAACCAGGAAAAGGACCACATAGTACACCGCGATCCGCCAGAGTCCCGCCATCGGGTTGTGTACCTGGATCTTCGGTTGACCTTTTTTCGACTGCTTCATTGCCAAACCGGGGTCTCCTTCCCCTCAGCGGAAAGTGAAGGCCTGCATGATTGGGAACCCCCCATGATTCACCGTCCTCTGCCGCCAAGGCAAGCAAAATGAAACGGGAACCGGGGGTGGTTCGTATGGAGTAATGAAGACAAAAGCACAACGAGCATCAGGCCAGGATTATTACAGTGAGCACCGAGAGTCGGGTCCAGCATCTCCTACGGGCAGCGGAAAGGGCCGAACGGGAGGGGAACCCTCGCCTAGCCGGCATCCTGAGGGCCATGGCCGAGGAGCTCAGACCGGCCGAAGGGGGCATGCCCGGCTGACCCGCCCTACTCTTCCGCACCGGACCCACTCCGAACCTTCAGGCCCATTCGCCCACTCCCGCTAGCCACCTTTGGGTAATGAACCCCGCAATTTCACCGGCTCAACCGGCTTTTTGGCCGCTTTCAAATTCAACATCTCCACGAAGATCGAGAAACCCATCGCGAAGTAGAGGTAACCTTTGGGG
>JABDNZ010000295.1 GCA_013043565.1 Gemmatimonadota bacterium
GTCTAAGGGAGAGCCAACACAGTAGCGCGGAACGTGGAGGCCCCGGGGTCGCCGTACGAAGCGTAGTTCTAAACCACCTGATACCTCCTCGGTCTGGATACTCTGGTAAGGCCTTACTCTCCCTCACCCCCTCCCCGGCTCCCACCGGTGCCCGCAGTTCAGGCACGTCACCGTCGGCTTCTTCCTTCCGAACATGCCCGCCACCAACCCTACCGGGCCGACGAGCAGGCCTCCCGCAGCGGCTTTACCCAGGCCGAAACCCTTCCTTCCACCGGAGACTTGTTCACTACGGCACTTCGGGCATCGGACCTTCGGTGGCCCGGTGCGGGAGGACCCGGAGCGAGACGGTCCCTTCGGCGCCCCCTTCGACACCCGTCCTCCTTTTGAGCCGCAGGGGCAGCGGACCCCGCCCTGGACCGAATAGCCATCGTCGGTGGTCGAGGCCCGGTCCCGGAGGATCGTGAGCACTCGTCCGCACTTCGGGCATTCGGCTAGGACCTTCTCGCCGGAGTCGGAAAAGAGCCGGAAGGTTCCTTCTTCGTCGTGATCCATTCTCTGCTGCCCTCCGTCGAGGTGACCGTCACTCATAGCATGTAGACTCATCGACGAAGGTAGTGGTCCCTTTGGCGGATGGCTAATCCCTCCAAAGACGACCGCCGAGTCCGTGCCTTCGGGGCTGCAGTTCGCGGCAGGCGCCAGGAACTCGGGCTTTCGCAGGAAGCCCTGGGCTATAGGGCCGGGCTGCACCGGACTTATATCAGCGACATCGAGCGAGGGCGAAGGAACCCGACGGTGAAGGTGATTTGGAAGTTGGCGGTGGCGTTGGACACGGTGCCGAGTGGGCTTTTCGCTCAGGCTGAGGCCTTTGAGGATGGGGGCCTTAAGGAGCCACGTCCTTAAGGGGAACTACCGTGCGGGACCTCACCCCTGGCCCCCACAGGATTTCTCCGGCCGGTCCGGAACGTGCCTCGACCCGATCCGGAACCAGAATCAAGAATCGAAGAACAGAGCCTGTCGGAACGACATGCCCATCTGGCTTTGGTCTTAGGAGTTAGTCGGGGCTTGTTGCTTTGCAAGCCAGAGGTCGCCGGTTCGAGCCCGGCTGACTCCACTTAGCTAACATCTTGGTACTCGGTTGGTTACACGGACCCCTCGTCACTAAGTGCGGTGAGGGGTCTACATGTAAGTGTACATGTTTGGGAGGTTTTTCGGGTGGTACCTCGGCCCCGGAGACGTCGGCCGAAGAGGATCCGACTTTTCCCCGAGGCTTCCCTGAAGAACTTTTCCGGGGGCGCTCAGTGTGCACCACAGAAGGTGGGAGGTATTCGAAGGCGGAAAACGGCTTGTTGTTCAAACTGACAGAGAGGGCTCCGGGGCCTCTCAGGTTTCAGATGCGTTTAGGGACCCCTCGCCTTCGTGCCGAATCGAGTGCGTAGTTCTTCTCGGCGTTCTTCTTCAAGCGGTCCCAGCCACAAGGACGTCAGTCGACCTTCCAGAATAACGGCGGTCAGAGGGACCGGGCCTCTCGGGAGGATTTTGGTGGTTGTTCCCATCGGGTCAGCGAGGATCGGGAACTCGGTGCCATATGTCCGCACGAACATGTCCAAGGCAGCCCTTGGTTGATCGAAGGCGGTGCCCACCACCGGGACGCCCTCCTCGGAAAGCTGATTCAAGAAAGGCACGTTTTGTGGGGAATAGGGGCAGTCAGGTCCGAATAGGTAGAGCACCATGGAACCCACCGGGTCATAACTCACGTCTTGGCCATGGGGGACCTCGGATCCTGCGAAGGAGAGAGGGGTCTCATGGAATGCGTGGATACGGTCCAAAAGGCCACGCTGGATTTCGGCGGCTTCGTTTAGCCGCAGGGAAGCCGCCTTTTGGTCCTCCGCGATTCTCCGACCCAGTTGGCAGGTCTTCCATGCCAAGGAAGCGGTCAGAACGAGGAAGCCGGCAAACAGGACTGAGGATAACCTCATAAGTGACCCCTTTGAGTGGTTCGTCTACGAGATCCTATTCGGACCTCCACCGCTAAAACCGTTCCCACCGGCGCCAACGCCAAAAGGTGTCCTTCCTCAATGACGGTGTACTCGATGAACCTCGACATACTCCACACCGAACTCATCTCGACGAACCCCAATGACTGCATCCCTCGTGATCTGGTGGGGTTCGAACTCGGATGGTAGGTCAACCTCTCCGAGTCTTTCCCCATCAGGGGAGAACACCCACCACTCCCCCCCGGGTGGAATGCTCAGATAGAGAGGGCCCCCCAGCGCAGCTGCATCCCTTTCCACCTCGTAGGGCCGTACCCACACGAATCCCAAGGCATCCACTCTGAAAGCCGAAAAATAAGGCACTTTCCTAGGGACCGGGGCTGCTTCGAGACGCTCCCTAACTCTCGGCCTCTCACCTGCCTCGGCCCGTTCGACGGCCAGGCTCACCACTTTTCGAATGGCTTCGCGCGGGGAGATCTCTTCCGGATTCCAGGTGACCTTGTCCGTAACCTTCCCGGAAGGACTCACCACGCCGACTGACGCTGTGAGGGTTTCTCCGACGTAAAGGACATCGTTCAGGATGGCGAAGGAAACGCTCGGGGATAAGGGGGTGGGCCCCGTCATGCCCGGTGCTTTATACCTGGATATCCCCTCTACTTGGGCGATGGTGTCGACAAGCTCACCTTCACGGCCAAAATGGCCAACCATGATCTCATCGCGGTAGCCATAACCTCCTCCCGAAACACCCATCAGGGCCCAACCACCATGAAAGACACCTGGTATAGCTGAATCCGGGCGGTACCCCGCCCCCTCTGCGTTGATGGAGATCGTTTCCATCGATCCATCTGGGTAGAACCGGGTGACGCGCCTCAGCCGTCCGTCAAACGTCTCGATGGTGTCCCCCCGCGGCCAAGCACTGATGAGGCCACGAAATTCGCCGGGCCCTTCCCCGAGGCGGCCTAGGGTGGTGGTGAGTGTGCCGTGCGAATCGAAGACCCTGACCTCCCCGAATCGAGGGAGGGGGACAACGATTCCACCGTCCGGGAGTAGGAAGGGTGAGGTCACTCTGAAGAACTCTTCCGCAGGGTCGCCATCGGCAGCACCAAGGCTCCTGAAGGGTAGTTCTTCAACAGACAGTGGTTGGCCACTGATGGGTCCTTTTGTTTGGATTTCCTGGGCGGTGATTGGGGTGAAGAGGATCAGGCAGCCCCAGACGCTCAGGGCCCTTCCAGACGATCGCATGATTGGCTTGGAAAGGTATCTCATCTTCGGTCCGTGATCGTATCGAGTCAGGCTGTCCGGTGTTTCCGGCGGTGAAGCGACCGGGCGTTCACCCTCTCCCGGCCGCTGTCCCGCCAGGGGCATCCTTACTCAGGGCAGAGTTCAAAAGGGTCGCACCACTTGGAGTCTTCACAGTCCGCGTGGGTACCCCAGCAGAGTTCGCGAGGTATCGTCGGAATACAACCGTCCCCTTCATACTCACAGTACTCATAATTCCTGCAGACAACATCGCAGGGGTCTTTCGCAGCCGCCGGTGAGTATGTCAGTGCCACGGCTGACAGAGCAAGGAAAACCGATAAGACGAGGCTCTCGGGGATCCATCTCTTCAGGGAGGTCATCAGGATTCTCCTTATCCGGATAGGTGGGGAGGGCAAGTGTCTACGGCACATTGCTTCGACGTGGTTCCTTTTCCAGCTCGGGTTCGCACTTCTCGGGTTTCTATCGAACAACCGTCTCCAATCCCCTACTTCGAGCGTCCATTCCTCCTTTCTGTGCACTGGGCCCCGCCGGGTTCATCGGAGACTACTTACTTCTGGTCCCGAAGGAAGGGTAGTCATCTCCGAACGTTCTCGGCTACGACAGAATGCGTCAAATCCTTGACGAAACGCGACTTTTTTCACTGTCACCCCACAGTCCGATAACCACCGCTCGCCAGGCCGCACGACTCTTCAAAGTAAACCAACCCCGGGAGGAAAGGCCCACCAAGCGACCGGCGATCCGATCCAGGGTTCGCTTGTGGATACCAAGTTCTTTCGCGATGCGGCGAGGGCCAATTCCGGCCTCGCTCAAATCCCTGGCTCCCAGAAGAAGAGCCCAATCCACGAGGGCCTTAAGAGGTAGCGGAGGGCTCCCGGACCAAGCTGCAATCCACTTCCTCTCCAGAGTGCGTCGGTCGACGAAGCAACTCCGGGCCAGATCTTGGACCTTGGTTGGGGGCTTTGGATTAAGGAACAACCTCGTCACTACGGGTTCGATTGTGCCAGGATCAGAGCAGGATCGGAGGAAGTACTCGGCCACCCGTTTTCCCTCATTTCCATTCATGAGACGGATCCCCCTGACCACCACTTCTCTCACCGTTTCGGAAGTCCAGGCCACATCATCCACGGGAATATGACACAGGAAACGCATGTTGTCTGGTTCAGCCGCGGTTAGCAACAGGATTGGAGGACGTCCGGGGGATTCGAGGACACCATACAATCTCCGGCGAGTTTCTTCTTCCTGAAGGTCGTGAACCTCAGCGACCGCCAGGTCAACGGACTCCAGGGCACCCCGAGGGAGAGATGGATCTCGGGAGACTACTATCTCAGTGTAGGGGGTGGCTGAAGGGTTTCGTCCGTGGTCGCCTGGATCCCACCAGAGAATGCGAGACACAACCGCCCAGCCATCATGGTTTAGTCGAGGAGTGTCGGGATCTGGATCCACCGGAATCCCCTCTTTCGCAACCACCTTCTGGGACTTCAAACCCTGGCCTTTCCCTGTTTACATAGGGACGTTTCCGTGCCACACCGTCTGATGCCGGGTCCATCTCTTAGTCTCTTCGCCTCGCCAGCGCCGATCCCGGCGAGTGCTGGAGAACCAGAAGGAACACCACCGAACCCAGCCCCCCCCAAAACGGTCCAGTGCCGGCAGTGCCCCTTCCGCTTCTCTAGTTCAAGCCCGTTCGGAAAAGCCGCAAACAGAATGCAAGGCTGACCTGTTCGGGATCCCTCCGACCGGGAATAGGTCGTCGGTTGACCTCCTGTTTCATCCGACCCGTTTCTTGCTTGACGAAAACGGACCCCAAACCGTGGCATTCCTGGGGAGGGCTCTCCCGGGACCAGTACTCATTCCGCGTTTTGAGCCTGCATTTCGTCTACTGAACAGGCGACCAAGAATAGGGAGGGCTCATGCCGAGGGTGAAGTTGGCCCCAGACGGTGTGCTGGTCCGGTCCTGAGTCTCAGGATGCAGGACACAAGCAAAACAGTCTCTAATAACCTCGGCGGGTTTCAGAGGAACCACCGACCTCCGACCTGTCAATGTACTGAGGCGTTGGTGCATGACTCGGAGCGGAGGACAGATCCCCCCCTCCCCCCAGGCCGTTCTCACCCCACTTTGACGCTGTCGGGCCTCCCGAGACTGGTCATCGTGTTGAGGATCTTGCACGCGAGTTTCACTTCGACTCGCTGGCTGGGGAGAGATCGGCTCCTCATCCGCTTACCGAGGATGTTTTTGTATCGGAACACGGCGTTCTCTACTAGGCTCCTCCTGCTGTAGCCTGAGCTGGTGTACCACTCCTGTCGCCCGAGCTTTCGCACCGACCGAATGTTCCGGTTTCTCTCCCATTGCCCGGGCGACCGGCTCGAAGACGGTTGAGCACCTTGGATTGGAGGGATGAGCACCCTCACCCGGTGCCCGTCTCCTTTCCCCTGAACAGCCTCGTAGACCGAACCCGCATCGTAGGCTCCGTCCGCTGCGACGGAGGCTAGCGGACCGTCGATCTGGTCTAGGAGCCTTCCCACCCGGACGCGATCAGCTGTGCGGCGATTGGTCAGGTCCGAGGCAAGGACCTCGCCCGTGGCTGCATCAACCGCCAAGTGGAGTTTCCGCCAAACCCTTCTTTTGGGCGGCTTTCGAAGATGGCCAACGTGAATCCTGAGACCTGTGGAATCGATGAGCAGGTGGATTGGCCGATCTGTGGCAATCCTGCGGAAGTTGATGTCACCGAGTTTCTTGAGCCGCCGGGACAGAGTGGTGTGATCGGGGATCGGTAGCTCCACCTCTAGTAGGTCAGCCAGGGAACGCAGGAAGCCTTCGGTCTGGCGGAGGGGGAGGTGGAAGACCATGCGGATCGTGAGGGCAGCCTCGATGGCCAGGTCCGAGTAGGTGCGTTGTCCGCCCGGTTTGCCGCTGGCCGGAGCTTGCCAGGCATCGAGCGCAGCATCCGAAAGCCAGACCCCAAGATGAACCGCCCCGGGTCTACCGGAGACTGTTTTGTTTGAGTCCTGCCCCCATCGGTTGGGGTGCATGACGTGAACGATACTTCTCCTCGTACTCGGCCGGTGGGATATCCCCATTCGGTCACCTGTTGGGGAAACTGACCAAAGCGGTCCATCCCGTAGCGGGATTGTGAAATAGGAGGTGAATGCCTCCCGTCTCGAAACGCCCCTGCCCTGGTCGGCTATGGGGACCTCAATCAAAGTGTCCAGAACCGTTCCGCTGGCAGTGAGCAGGAGGGCGGGAAGGTGAGAAATCCTGCCATCTTGGAGGGAGCTGGACCGCATTTCGTCCATTATCCCGAGGAAATGCCCATCTGACAACGGACGAGTGGGGCCTCTTATGTGACCTAAACCTCCATTGACCGGGATGGGATCGAAATAGACTCTCCCGCACTCCACCCCGTCGAGGTCAAGCTGATGGATCGATCTCGTGCCACGGTCTCGTACCCATATCGTGTCTCTTTGGATGCCGAAGGCTTCGGGGCTGAGAAACTCGCCAGGCCCACCCCCACGGCGCCCGATTTTCTTTTGGAACTTCCCATCCCAATCGAATGACTTGATAACCTGTTCGTTCGGCAATAAGACGAGTATGAGGCTGTCGTTGGTAACCGAAACTCCCCCCACAGAAGTCAGCGAGTACCCCCCCTTGTCCAAAGCACCGATCCGGAGCTCCTCCTCAAGGTTCAGGGAGGTGAAGTGCCGTTGGTGGGGGCCTTCCGCGCAGCCGGAGCTTCCGAGTCCTGCACAGACCAGGGGAAATGAGATCAGAGATGGGGCGTACTTGAGCAGTCCAGAGATCGCCCGTCGAAACCCGGAAAGGCGGTGCTCGAGGAATCGGAGACACAATGGCGATCCCATTTCAACTCCGGTTTTTGAGGTTTGCATAAAGGGAGGGGTCACTCCCCGGAAAACGAAGGAGTCCATTATGACAGACCCGAACAGAGCCCTCCTCCTGATCCGCACACACTTCCGATGCACTCACCGTTAAGACGAGGAGGACCCAGCAAAGCTGCGGAGCACTTTGGCGCGTATCACGTACTGCTCGTCGAACTCACCCTCACGAACCCCCCATAAATCGTCACCGACCACGGAGTGGACCACTAGTCCTCCCGGAATCGGGAGGTGTCCAACGGGGGTGCCGCGGCGGTCGAACACGTCCATCCGATATGTAACCCGACCGCCATCTGCGGCAATGGCCCTCTGGACCCACACTTCGTCCCACGACGATATCAGCACTCGTTCGAAAGAGGGGAGCTCAGTTGGGGGTTCAGGGTAGTACGGCGCCGATCTATTCCCCCTTCGCTCCAACCAATCCCGATGCTCCTCAATCTCTTGGATCGCCCAAGTGGGGACCGGCAGTCGCTGGGGAGGATGGCCCAGGTGCAGGATCGTCGTGTCGTTCGACTCTACCAGAAAGAGGCTGTCCTCAGATCCCGCGCCGTGGACGAAGGACCCGTCGCTACGCCATGCGATGTGATACTGCGGGTGGAATGGAGCCCGGTATAGACCGGTCTGAGGGTATGGCTCAAGCGGGGCCAGCGTATCGATCGCACCGGTCTCCAGATGGAAACGGACAAAGACGTAGTGGAGGGCATCCCACCGTTCATCAATTGGACCTCGATGTCCGATCGTCCTGATGAGCACGGTCCCATCTGACACCGCGACCGGATCGTCCCCGACGTAGTCCCCGGGGAGGCGTCGTTCTGAAACCGGTGTGCCATCAGGACCAAAGAAGAGCAGGCCCTTCCGGGGTTCACCGACGAGAAAGTCCCCGTTCGGAAGGACTGCGAGGCCCGATATGGCGCGGAACTCACCGGGCCCTTCACCCTCGCCTCCAATCTCGTGGAGGAAGTCGCCCGTTGAGGAAAAGTGCAGGAGCCTCGGACCCTGTGCATCTTTGACGACGACCCCGCCGTCCGGGGTACCGACGACAGACGTGACCCACCCGAAAACCGGCTGCCCATTCTCGCCATGCAACGATCCGATCGAGAGTTCCTCACTAAGGGACCACTCGGTCGCAGTAGGGATGGACGGTGGTGGTGTCCCGCAACCCGAAGCGCAGAGCGAGACTACGCTGAGGAGTGTGGACAAATACACTTTGGGTCGGGTCATCGTGGGCCTGTAGGGAGTGGCACAAAGGATATGGGTTTCTCCTTCGCAACCATGATTGGCGCTCCGGATCGTGAGCACAAGCTGAACGAGCTCAGCTTGTCATTTGCTTTTCGCATCAACAGGGGATCCCCTTTGGGTGGAGAGTGTAGCCGTGGCGCTAGCGAGCCTACAACGGACTCAGCGCTCCCAACGCCGTGGGATTGCCGAGGTAGCACGAAGAGGGTTCACTCCCTACGTAGGGGACTATCGCGCGGGCAACGAAAACGTGTAGACAAGGAGCTCCTCACTTCTGGGCCCGGTATCCTGACGCACCAAGGCCCGTCGATCGTCGATATCCACTAGGGACTGATATGGGGGAAGCTCCAGGACACCCTCAATCTCTCCGTCGAATCCGTAGCTGAACCATATCTCAGGACTCTGAGGTGACGTTCGAAAGTCGCTGGCCCAGAGGACTCCGTCGCCGCCGCTGAGAAGACGGCCGATCGCAGGTAATTCGGTGTGGTAGAGCCGATTCCGGAGGACCTCCTCACCCTCCTTTCTCCTGTGCCATGGGGTTCGGCGGAGCCGGTTCCGAAAAGCTTCCTTGATCACTGACTCCGTGACCTCTCGACCGACGGATCTCCTGAGAATCTGCCTGAGAACTCCGTCAGCGCCGTAGCGCCGAATCTCGTACCGCTCTGTATCGACCACCGCGAATCCAACCTCCTCTACAACGGCATACGTCGTCCGACCGAACACAGGTCGGGTGATGACGTATCCCTTCCCCTCAGCCACGAACTGGATCTCCGGCCCTGGGGCCCTGAACAGGGTTGGGCCAAGGGCACCGGCGCTGGTCATTACCGCAAGATCCCGAGGCGGACGGAAATGCCCGTCGGCGACCTCCGGGTTGTCGAACAACTCGACTAATACCTCTCCACCTCCAAGAAGGCCCACTGCATCCGCAAACGAAGCTCTTGCATCAGGCTCGATATGGGATTGGCGAAATGATGAGCCCTGGGGGCCGAGAACGCTCAGCCGCGCCCTTCTCGGATCGTATGCCACGATCGAATCCCCAGCCCCCTGCAACCATCTCGTGCTGCTAAAGTCGTTGCTCTGCCCCCTGTGCGGCCCCGTGGTCCACTTCAATTCCCCGAACTCAGTGTAGCGCCTGATCTCTCCTGCCCTCCCGACCGCTAGAGCAATATCGCCGCCGGCCAGGAGTTTTGCCGCCACAACTCTATCATGTTGATATGTATTTGACTCCGTTTCGAAGCCTATCGTGGCCACCGGCCGTCTCGGGAGCACGACCTTGTCCGCAAGCGGATTAGCTGTGTAGGTCCATTGGACGACCCCACCACTGTCTGCCCGGATACCGGGATCACCCGCGTCCGGACGCCCCTCGGCTGCGCAGCCTGCCGAGATCCCAATGGCCAAGGCAGCCCCAATCGAGATGCCAAATCTCACGAGGGCCTGCAACGGTCGGGCGGTGCAGTGCCATCCGGCGGCACGTCACGGGCAAGCTCTCCTTCGAAGACGCCTTCTGGTGCGAGCAAGTAGAGCTTCGGCCATTCTGTAATCCCAAAAGCCATGCGGTCCTCTCTACCACGCATCGAGTACCAGGGCGACGGCAAACCATACTGTTCGACAAACTGGGCGGCCCCAAGGTCATTTGCCCACACCGATGTCCACTTGACGGGAACCGTGAGGCCCTCATACTTCACTTCCCTGACTCCTCGCCACTCCTCCGCAACTTGCCTGCAAAAAGTGCAATCCGAGTCAAAGAAGATCATGATTGTACATCGGTCACTGACAGCATCCCAGAGGCGCTCAAAGTCGGCTGTGGGCTCCTGGATATCGTGGACGGAGAGCTGGATGTTTTTCACGCTGGTACCAGGGGCTAATCTTGTGGGCTCGAGGTTTCGCACCCGCCTTTTTTCAGCGAGGAACACTACCTGGACCACGATGATAACCGTGAGAAGGACCATGCCTACTTTCGTTCTCATCCGTCCTCCGGTCAGCCTCCCTCCGTTTCTTATGTCACCCGATTACCCCTGGGAGGAGCGAGGGCGACGGATCAGAGACTAGGGTCGTTCGGGGAAAACCGGGGCCTCACCCTGCCGAGGCCCCCTAATCATGTCTGCCCACGCCCCCCAAGCAGAGATTCGGATAGTCCTCCAAGC
>JABDNZ010000297.1 GCA_013043565.1 Gemmatimonadota bacterium
GGCCTTCAGTGTCTCTCAAATAGAGGACTCCGCCGGTGAGCGTAAACGTACTCACGTCGCCGTCATCGGGGTCATCGGTCCGCACGAACGTGGCCGGATGTTCCCATTCCTTGGCCTCAGCATTGTACCATGGTCCGAACTGGTAATACCGAACGACCGACCCTTCCACACCGAGGACGAAGATCCTGTGTTCGAGGGATGCAGTACCATTTTCTACGTTTTCGTCGAAGAAGATGTTCGTGAGGCTTCCATCAACCTCAGAAAAGTCAGGCCCGGCTACTGCGTCTAACAAAGGTCCCACCGCGGGGCCATGCAGTAGGGTACAGTGGTCTGTGGTGAGGGCCCCGCCGGTGTACTTGATCACGGGATAAAAGGGAGCATGCATACTGAAGATCCCTTTTTTGGTTTTGGAGGTCACATCGGTCGACGAGAAGCCGTCCAAATCCGAATCGACCCCGTCGATCCCGCCAAGCATGAGCGAAGGTGAAATGCCGTCGTCTCCACCCCCGCCCCCGCATTTCGGGTGGTCCGGCCGAGCGTCGCAGTCCACCCCTGCCATGACCATGGCCTCAGGCGACATCACGTCATCCGGCGCCACCACGCTCTGGTCCTGGCAGGCGAAAAGGCCGACCGTCAGACCGAGGGCCAGTGTGAGAAGTCCTGCTCTGATCTTCATAGTCCCCTCCTTAACGATGTATGGCCGGCGGACTTCGGCGATATCGAGGCCCCCCGGACCTTCAATCCCAGGTTCGTCCCGTTGAGTTTCGTGGAGTGAATATTCAGATTGCGCATTAGGTGCGAATTATCTGGCAGATAACCGGGTTAAATGCCATTATCTCTGGGATGATTGGAATCTCCACGCTAGGTACCATCGATCTGCTGGATCGCACTGACGGACGCCAGATTCTGTCGGTCCTTGCCCAGCCGAAGCGCCTGGGTGTGCTGGCCTACCTGGCGATGGCTTCCTCCAATGGTGCCCATCAACGCGACACTCTTCTTGGGATCTTCTGGCCCGATTCCACGGAAAAGCGCGCTCGAAACGCCCTGAACCAGACAGTTTTTGTGCTTCGCCGGGCTTTGGGGCAAGACCTTTTCACGACGAATGGGGACAACGGAATCCGCATCAACCGGGAGCACCTCTGGTGCGACGTGTGGGCTTTTGAAGAGGCGTTGAAGGAGGGCAAAAAAGAAGATGCCTTGGAGCTGTACCGCGGGAACTTCCTGAACGGGTTCTTTCTACCTGGATGCGTAGAATTTGAGAGGTGGGCCGAATCCCAGCGTGGGCAGCTGAGGGAGTTGGCCACTGGGGCTGTTCTTTCCCTCTCCCATGAGATGCATTCCGCTGGGAACCCGGTGGGGGCTCTGGGATGGGTGCGACGGGCCAGGGGATGGGCGCCTTATGATGAGCAGATCCTCGGTCGCCAGATCGAGCTCCAACTGACCCTCGGGGATCGTGCCGGAGCCGTGCGCGAGTTTGAGGCCTTCGCCCGCCGATTGTCCACGGATCTGGGGTTAGAGCCCTCCAATCAAACCAGGGAGATCCTGGAAAAACCCCGTCCTGTGGCGGAGGAATGGCCGCGCTCGAGACTCGGCCCAGATCCCGAAGGGCAGGCCGACGGCGAAGGCTCGTTTCATGGCTCGCCTCATCGGGCGGGAGGCCGAAGGTTCTCGGCGCCGCAGGTGGCCTCGATCGCGGCGGTCGCGATGCTCATGGGGGTGGGTGGGGTACTCGGCCTCTCACGGACGGACCTCTTGAAAGGAGGCGAGGCCGATCCGCCAGCCCGGCTTCCAGGTGAACCGAGGACTGTCGCTGTTTTGCCCTTGGAAAACGCTACTGGAGACCCAACGCTCGACCTGTTGGGGTCTTCCGCTTCTGATGAGATTCTACGTGAGCTGGCTGCTAGAGGGGTCGCAACTGTGGGTTCATCCGTCGGCCCGAGCGGAGGCAGGGAGGAACCGAATCAAACAACAGAGTCTACCTCACCTGACGCTGCCGGCCCCCCAACTCTCAGGGAGGCGGACTACCTGGTCACCGGGACGATCGTCGATCGGGAAGGGCAGCTGGCCTACCAGACCCGGATCCTCCAGGCCGAAGCCGGCACCATCGCAGTCATTGTAGACAGCGTGATGGGTCCCCCCGGTGATCCCCTCGAGGCCGTTGACCGGCTGAAGAAGCGAGTCGCCGGCGCCCTGGCTATGGTCCTGGATCCGGAACTCTCACATTTCATCGGCCTTACCAGTCTCCCATCCAGCTTTCAGGCCTATCAGTCTTTTTCGGACGGGCTGGGGAACCTGGAGCAGGGAAGGGCCATAGCGGGCGATCGCGTAGCCAGCCAGGCTCGCCTGGCAACGGCCCGGACAGGATTCCTCGACGCGGCAGCCTCCGATTCCAGGTTCACGCTGCCGCTGGTCATGGCTCTTCCGATCCTGACCACTCAACGGGACTCGGTCCTCGGGATTCTTCGCCCCCGACGGGAAGATCTTCCACGGGGGGAAAGGGCCATGTTGGATTTCCACGAGGCTCTTGAAGCAGGTGACTTCCCTCGGGCCTACGGGGCCGCGAAGCGGGTTGTGGAAATCATGCCGACCGCCGAGTGGAGGTATCAGTCGGCAGTCACGGCAGTCCAGACAAACCGACCTCGTGAGGCTCTTGAATCACTAAGGGGCCTCCAATCGGAAGGCTCCTGGCACTCCGACAGGCCGGATTTCTGGATGTGGCTGGTGGACGCGGAAGTCCTGGTGGGCGACCTCCAGGCGGCCCGCCGGGACCTCCGCACGGCCTTGGAGCTCCACAACGACCAACCCCGTCTCCTCAGCCAGGAAGTTCTTGTTTTGGCTGGTTTGGGGCTCGGGGAGGAAGCCATCGCCCGGGCCGTCGAGATCGTGGAGTCGACGGGCCAACTGAGTACCCATTTCCTCAGGTACCATCTACCTAAGGTCCTCATCGTTTCGGGCATTGATGAAGGCGCCCGTGTGGTTGCCGAAGCTAGCCTCGAAACCTTTTCCCGGATTGACGGGGTCCGGCCGGACTACGTAGCAGCCACCTATGTTGCCGTCGGACGGTTCGAAGAGGCCAGGGATCTCCTCTCCGACCTTTCCGGTCTTAGACCCGGTTTTCGAATGGAGGCATACACACTCTTGGCCTTCATGGCTGCCAGAGAAGGACGGGCCGAGGAAGCATTACGGTACGGTGAGATGGCTGCCACCGTCCATGAACCGCAGGGCTTGGGAAGAGGTCCCTATGGCGTGATGGCAAAAGCCCAGGCCGCGGCTCATCTCGGAGACAACGCTGGGGCCGTGAGATTCCTCAGGGAGGCCTATCAGTTGGGCCTGCCCCACGGGTCCTACATCTTCACTAGATGGGACCTCCGCCCCCTCCAGGGTTACCAACCTTTCGAAGACATGATGAGGCCGAAGGGGTAGATCGGGCGTCTGAGGACGGCCTCGGTACGCCGCTCACCTCCCCGCCCAAAACGTGGACCTGCCCTACCGGGAATGCCACTCCTCCAGATCAGAAGTGCAACCCGGCCGACAGGTACACCGCGGTCAGGTCTTCCCCGCTCATGATGGACAAACCAACGGTCTGCATCCTGTCCATCAGGGACAACCAGACTCCCCCCCCAAACGCGGTGTGCCAGTCGTCGGCGTCGTCGGGATCGGCATCGAAGAACACCCGCCCTACATCAGCGGCGCCGAGGATCCCGAATTCTGCGGGAAAAAGCAGGCTGAAGCTGGACAGGGGAAGCCGGAGCTCGACATTCCCGAAGAGGGCCGCGTCACCGGCGAAGCGCTCCTCCCGGAGACCCCGGATGTCGTCGGTCCCCCCGATGTAGGCGGCCTCATGAAAGGGATAGGTGCCGAAGACTTTCTTCCCGCCGCCTCGAAACGCCAAGGTGGGACTCCGATCCCCTGATCCCGGTGTCAGGTACCCGGATACGGTCCCCCGGACGTAACCGAACGCTTCCTCCACGTCCCATGCCGAGGGAAAGACGGCCGCCGAGGCCAAGATCTGAAAGCCGGACGTCGGGTAGGAACCGTTGTCCCGAGTGTCGAGGTCGATCCATCCCTGACCACCGATTTGGCCGTAGCTTCCGACCCCCAGAGGAGTGGGGTCCACCGTACCGATGAACTGCTCGGCGTTGTCATCCAAAGGCGTGCTCGAACGTTTCAAGATCGGCCCGATCCCGATCCGCATCCTCGGGCGGAAAAGCGAGACCGCCTCTTCTTCCCCTGTTCCCTCGTAGCCGAACGTCCACTCCACCGACGGTGCGATGATCAACTCCTGCTGCTCCACTTTGAACCGGTCGGGGTCGCCTTCGATGTCCGTCCCGTTTCCGAAGCCATGGAACCTGAGGATGTTGATCCCAGAGTATTCGAGATGGATGAGAGCGTCGGCGAACCCGAAGGCTTTCCTGAAGCGGGAGTCCCACGAGACGATGAACTCGGGCCCGACCGAAGTCACTCCGCCCTGGGCGGTGTGACGTCTCTGAAAGGGGACCTTTCGGAATCCATACCTGTCGGCTCCAAAAAGGACCCCCAGCCTCGCGCCGATGTCGGGTGAGTAGGTCACGAACGGAAGAGTGCGGGTCGTTCCACCCCAGTCCAGCGCGTACCGATGGATCAGGTTCGTTGGAGGAGGCCGTTCAAACGGAACTTCGTCGACCTTGGATGGCCCCTCAAAGCGGTTGTTCCCCCTGGCATCGTAGAACCGAGTCCTACGCGGACCAGCCGCCGACGTGTTGATGAATACATCGTCGCCGCCTCCGCCGATGGCCCTGACCAGGATCTCGCCGCTGGCCCCTCGGACCTCCACCCGGTCGTCACCTCCCTGGAGGAATAGACGGACTTCGTCGGTGACCTCGGGCCGGAAAGCGCGCTGGAAATAGGGCGCATCGCTTCGGGGCCCGTCAGCGTAGCGGATGGTGAGCACCAGGTTTCCGTTCGGTTGATGTTCGAACACCGCCGATTCGTCTCGGTCGGTGCCCGTGATCTCGGTTTCCTTCGACATCATGCGGTAAAAATCGAGGGCCGTTTGGGTCAGGGCGTCCCGTCTGGCCTTCAGGGACCTCTCGAGCCATTCTCCTCGAAGGGAGTAGTGTGGGTCGGGAAGGCGCCGGACCGCGTCGTCGATAACGGCATCGCTGAGGTCCTGTCTGAGTTCTTCGGCGACCCGGATCCAAACTGGTTGGTCGAACTCGCCCAGGAGGCGTCGGTCCACCTCCCACCCGTTGTACGTAAGGCCGTGGACGCCGGGGTATTCGGCATCGAACTTCACGATTCGTGGGTCGATCCGCCGATAAACGGCCATCATCACGCCATCGTTGTGGATGAACGCCTGGTCCCGGTCCTCAGGGATGGGGCGCCACACATAGCAGCCGGGTCCGTCGGGGTATTGCGCCCAGCGCCATTGGCCTTCGTGGCGATCCCGGTCTCCCACCACCATGTCCAGGAAGCGGGCCTTCATGTATTCCAGTGCCTCAGCCCGAACGCATGAACCCTCCTCGAGTTCCTCCAGAAAGGTGTCGGTGCCTGAGATTCTGGTGGATCCGCCAAATCCCTCCGTATTGTCCGGGCCCTCCTGAGGCCGGTCCACGAACATTCCAATCAGGCCTGCGTACTCCTCCCGGAACTCGCCGAGGCGAGGGTCGTCGGGGACAACGACGAGTTTATGCTTCGGATAGAGGAGGCCGGCGGCTTCCAACAGGGGGTCCACAACGAGGCCCGCTGTGGGAAGGAAGCCGCTGGTCTGATCTTGAACGATGGAGGCGACCAGGGTCCCCTTCAGGAGAGGATCCATCCTCCGGGTAGGGTCCTTGTCCAACGACCGAACGGCGTAGTCCAGGCCATCTGCCCCCCTGAACTCGAGGGTGAAGGTTTGCCCGTACCCTCCTGTGCCCGTCACCACCAGACCGCCAATGTCCTTCTCCAGGTCCAAGACGGGGATCTGGATAGGCGTCGTCCAGATGTCGCGGTACCCACCGCCGAAGAACCATCTTCGGATTCCCTCGGCTTCGTAGCGGGCGCCGGGAACGACGGTGTGCGTGGAGGCCCCCGTCGGAGGTACGGATCGACTGATCTGGCCCAAGAGGCCGGCCGGCCCCGTGACTGCTGCCAGGACACAGACCGCGATCCCGAGCCGGTGGTGCCGATGCTTGAAGTCCATGTACATCTCCTCCAGTTGGCGCTTCAAGGTGTTCCAGGGTTATTCGTAGTCTTTGGATCGTGAAGAAGGGTGGCCGCTCCTTCGACCCTGGCCGCCCGTGCTCCTATAATGGGTTTCGACGGCGGGAGGGGAAACTCCTTTTGTTGTATCTTGTTCGTAGTGATCCAAAACAGACGGACACCGACATGGAATCATCATATCTCATGCGCTCCCTGATAGCCTTGACCGCCGTACTTTTCCTTGCGGGTTGCCTTCTCAGGGATCCTTTCAGCGACTCTTTCCCCGCGCCCCCGCCTCCCGAAAGCCTCCCCACCCTCCCGACGGGGCCCAGTTTGGACGTTTTGGTCATGGCGGACTGGGGCACCGGCGGGGAAGGGCAGCGGGCCTTGGGAGAAGCCATGGCCCGCACCCACATGGATTCGCCACCCGCCTTCGTACTCACGGTCGGAGACAACCTCTATCCCGACGGGGTGACCGGCCCCGACGATCCAATCTGGAGGACCCACTTCGAGGATATGTATGTCGGGCCTTTCTGGGAGAGCATGACCTTCCAGGGGATCCTCGGAAACCACGACCACCACGAGGATCCCCAGGGCCAGGTTCTGTACTCCGAGGTCTCCGAAAGATGGAGAATGCCTGACCTGTACTACGCCTTGACGGAGGAGATGCCGGCAGGTGGATCCGTCCTGTTCCTGGCCCTCGATACCGAACCGATAGCCAAACAGGAGAGACGGGCGGTCGACCAGAGAGAATGGGCCGATTCGGTTTTGCGCAGGACGGCGGCCGACTGGATCGTCGTGGGGGGACACCACCCCGTGGCGAGTGGAGGATGGCACAAGCCGGAGGGAACGGTGAAGTCCGCCCTCTGGCCGCTCCTGGGGGCCCGGGCGGACGTCTACGTCTCCGGGCACAATCATTCCACCGAGCTTCTCGACACGCAGGTCGGTACGCTCCAAGC
>JABDNZ010000299.1 GCA_013043565.1 Gemmatimonadota bacterium
CAACCTCACCAAACAGCCAAAGCCCCCACAGTCTGTCGACTGCAGGGGCTTCGGTAATTCAACGGAGCGCGAGGGATTGACCTCCGGTCCCTCCGGGATCCTCGGTCGTCTCGGGGGTCTACTCCAAGGCTCTTCCCCAACCACCATGCCCCTCGGCTCGAACCGGGGTTCTCATCCCTCGACAACCTCACCAAACAACCAAAGCCCCCACAGTCTGTCGACTGCAGGGGCTTCGGTAATTCAACGGAGCGCGAGGGATTCGAACCCCCAAGCCCTTTCGGGCGCTCGCTTTCGAGGCGAGTGCAATACCATTCTGCCAGCGCTCCAGAACGGCGCCGCCCCGACAATGCTCGGTGCGCATCCGCCGGAGCGTTGATACTCAGAAATGTAAACAGCTACGGGACTTCTTCAGTCGGGGCGCCCGGATGGAGCTGCGGCCGCCGCGGCCGGTCCTCGCTCGTCTCGGGGATCTACCCCAGGACCTGTCCCAACCATCTAGGCCCCTCGGCTTGAACCTCCGGTTCAAACCCGTGCATACATCAAACGGGACGCAATGCGTGTCAAAATCGGGGCGCCCGGATTTGAACCGGGGACCTCTGCGTCCCGAACGCAGCGCTCTACCTGACTGAGCCACGCCCCGAACAAAAAAAGCGCCTTCACCTCTGGCGCCTGTAACACGGACAGGGTGGGATTCGAACCCACGAGGCGGGGTTGCCGCCCACACGCTCTCCAGGCGTGCGCCTTAAACCACTCGGCCACCTGTCCTATTGAGGCACATAACCGCATGGTCTATTACGGAGGGGGTGGGATTCGAACCCACGAGACCCTCTCGGGTCAACGCCTTAGCAGGGCGCCGCCTTAAGCCACTCGGCCACCCCTCCAAACCTCCTTCAGTTGCCCCGCCAGGGCTCGAACCTGGACTCTTCTGATCCAGAGTCAGACGTGTTGCCAGTTACACCACGGGGCATCCAATCAGACAATAATCAATCTCGGCCGGCGCGGCACCCTTTTTCAAGGGTCCTCGTCCGACCAAGAAAGAGCCACCGGTCGGACTCGAACCGACGACCCCGTCATTACGAGTGACGTGCTCTACCAGCTGAGCTACGGTGGCGGCCGAGTGGAGCCGAGGGGAGTCGAACCCCTGACCTCTAGAGTGCGATTCTAGCGCTCTCCCAACTGAGCTACGGCCCCATGGCATGGGCGCGACAGGACTCGAACCTGTGACCTCTACGATGTCAACGTAGCGCTCTAACCAGCTGAGCTACGCGCCCGGTCTTCCTGCACATTCCCGGGCTGAGGAAGTACGCCTCAAACGCGCCCGGGAGGACTCGAACCCCCAACCTCTTGATCCGTAGTCAAACGCTCTATCCAAATGAGCTACGGGCGCCCTTCCCAAAAAGTGCCCACGACAGGACTCGAACCTGTACGTCGTTTCCGACACTGGTCCCTCAAACCAGCCTGTCTACCAATTCCAGCACGTGGGCAACCTTGAGACAACAACCGGCCGCACCTGACCCTCGTCAGATCGGCCGGTGCAAAACCGCAAATCTTGGGAGGAGTGCTCGGGGAGGGACTCGAACCCTCACGGGGTTGCCCCCACAGGATCCTGAATCCTGCGCGTCTACCAATTCCGCCACCCGAGCCCTTCCAGTGGAGCCGAGGGGAATCGAACCCCTGACCTCTTGAATGCCATTCAAGCGCTCTCCCAACTGAGCTACGGCCCCAGCACAAAGGACTAAACCTGGCAATCTCAATCAGCACTTCAGCGGGGCTGACGGGACTCGAACCCGCGGCCTCCGGTGTGACAGACCGGCACTCTAACCAAGCTGAGCTACAGCCCCATCCTACTCAAAACTAACTGACCTTCTGCTATGCCCCCAGGGGGAATCGAACCCCCCTCTCCACCTTGAAAGAGTGGTGTCCTAGCCGATAGACGATGGGGGCCAGAACCCTCATTTGGCGCTCAACGCCCGTTTCTTCACGGCCGGGAGCCAGCGTTCTCGGCACAGGCCCGGAGGGACTCGAACCCCCAACCGCCGGTTTTGGAGACCGGTGCTCTACCAATTGAGCTACGGACCTCTGAACTCTTCCGCTCCGGCATGCGCCGACTGCGAATGGCCAGGGGCGGAGTCGAACCGCCGACACCGCGGTTTTCAGCCGCGTGCTCTACCACCTGAGCTACCTGGCCCAACACGCCTGTTGTCAACCAACCCTACAAACCAAACGCCGCCAGTGGCGGCGTTCGGGCAAAGTAGCGGGGGCAGGATTCGAACCTGCGACCTTCGGGTTATGAGCCCGACGAGCTACCTGACTGCTCCACCCCGCAACAGGAAGAAAAGTTACCTTTAGTTTTATGGAGGGTCAACCCTCGGAGCCGCCCGTTCCGGCCCTCCTAAGTCTTGTGTCGGCGTTGGGTTTCAGCGAACTTAGCGGTTCCCCATTTTATTGGGGGAATCCGGGACGTGGCGCAGTCCGGTAGCGCACCGCAATGGGGTTGCGGGGGTCCCCGGTTCGAATCCGGGCGTCCCGATCAACGGCTTCTCGACTTCGGTCGGGGGGCCGTTTTGTTTTTTTGCCGTTGATCGGGACACCCGGATCGCCGAGGACGCGGTGGGTCACGCCCCGTGACTCCCTAATCCAAGACTAGCAAGGACCTTTTTGAGCTTGGGAAAGCTGCGCCCGGAGGCAAATCCGGGGGCAGCTTTCGGCTAAAAGATCGACTGCCTTAGCAGCTCCTCCACCTGCGCCCATCCCTCCTCGGTCCACGCCGGCGCGTTGGGGTCCTGAGCCACATGGTAGGCAAGCAGGAAGGCCAAACGGGAAACGCGAGCGGCTTTGTCGCTGTCGATCTTAGCCGCCTCGTCCGAGGGCCTGTGGTAGTCCTCGTGGTCCGCTGTCGTGAAGAAGACTGCAGGGATGCCCTGTTGGATGAAGGGCAGTTGATCGCTCCGGAAGAAGTACCGCTCTTCCGGGACCGGATCCAGGATTACGGACAGACCCAGCTCAGGGTGGTGTTCCTGGATCTCGTCGAGAACCGCCTGGAGGCTGCTGTACTCTTGTCCGATGCCAATAATCGTATCCGGTGCCAACCTGCCGATCATATCCAGGTTCACGTTGGTGACGACGTTCTGGATGTCGATCACCGGTGGGTCCTCGACGTAGGCCATGGCTCCCAAAAGGCCTTTCTCCTCCCCGCTCACCGCAAGAAAGATGACCGACCGGGCAGGTGCTTCCGGCAGCGACGCGAAGGCCTCGGCCACCTCCAGCACACCCGCCGTTCCGGACGCGTTGTCATCCGCCCCGTTGTAGATAGAGTCCCCGGTCGCATCTGGGGCGCCGATGCCCACATGGTCGAAGTGAGCCGTCAGTACCACGTAGGTGTCCCGCAATGCGGGATCGGACCCCGGCAGTATGCCGACGACGTTGGGGGGTGTATGGATCTGGACTTCTCGGGACCATTCGATCTCCATGGTTGCACCGAGGGCGGTGGGTCCCTCTGCAGCACGAAGGGCCCCGAGGCCGTGGCCGGCATCCCCCATTAAGCGCCCGGCAGCATCGCTGGTCATGCCGAGAAGGGGGATGGGCGCCTGCTGCTCAGCCCCCATTGCTGAGATCTGCGGGACATTCTCGGCCGGGAACTCAGGACCCAGGATCAACACGAGTCCCGCAATCCCGCTCGACATGGCCCCCATCAAGGCCCCGGTGATCCTCTCCTGGAACTCTTGGTTCAGCTCCGGCACCGGATTATCGAGGAAAACAACCTTCCCACGGTGATCTTCGGTCGGGTTGTCTTCACCGGCGATCCCCAGGTAGAAGCCCTCCCCGGAGACGGGCTGACTACCCGGGATGAGGAAGAAATCCCTCGAGTACTCAAGCTCGGCGCCACCCTGACCCTGGACACGGAAGGCCACCCCGGACCTTGAGAATGTCGACTGTTCCCATTCGAACCGGTCGATATACGTGCCGTTCTCCCCCGCTGGCTCTAAACCCATGGAACGGAACCGCTCGGCGATGTAGCTGGCCGCCGCTTCCAAACCCGGGCTGGGCGTATCGCGCCCTGCCATTGAGTCATGGGCCAGTGCATCGATCTCGCGGGCGATGTCCTCGGCGGTGATTGTCCCCAAAGCCGTCCGAGCCATGGCTTCAGGCGAAGGCCTTTCAATCTCGGCCATCCCGCTGCTCCCCGCGCAAGCGCTGAGGACAGGAATGACGATGACGGCAGCCAGTCTCTTGATCCAATCTCCTGATACCTTAGGCATGATTCTTCTCAACGCTGGTTTTGAAGTTCCACCTGTGGTGGGGATGATCCCCGAGTGTACCTGCTTCAGGAGATCGCGACAAGCACGGGTAGAGATGGTTCTGCACGGGTCGCCGATATGAAACAAAGTAGCCGTTTGGTGCGGCTGTCCCGGCCAACGGCTCCCCGACTTCGGTCGGGGGGCCGTCTTCTTCTTCTGCCGTCGATACCTCTTGCCCCAGCCCTCACTCCCCCTCCCACCAAACCCCACCGGGAACTTTTCCCGGTCACTTGGTAGAAGAACCCTCGGATCCTCCAAAAAACGACCATATCTCATGTCTGGTCGAATCCCGTCAGTCAAAGTGTTGACGAATCCTACAGAGATGTCTAAAATATGTCTAATAATCGTTCATGAAAAGTACAAGAAAAGCGCGAACCAAATGGTTGAGGGGAAGGTAATGAGCGAGCACGTCAACAGGCTGCGCCTGACTTCATCAAGGGTCGCCGACCTCCTAGGGGTACATGCGTCGACCGTAAAGCGGTGGTGCGATGACGGCACCCTCCAGTCGGAAAGAACCGAAGGGGGGCATCGTCGGATACCTCTGGCCGACGCGATGGAAGCGGCCAGGGCTCAAGACATTTCCACCTACCTCGATCCTTTTCATCCGTGGGAAGCCAACGTTTGGCTGGCTGTCACCGACGTAGAGGAGCGTCAGAGCTTCGATCGCCTTCATAACCTCGCTCTCGGATGGCTCACTGGCGGAAACCCCGAGCTCATGGGCCGCCTGCTGTTTGTGGTGGGGACCCGGCCCGATGTCCCATTTACGTTGTTCCTCGAGGAGGGAATCCGGGCCTTCATGGCCAGGGTCGGGGATGAGTGGCAGAGCGGCCGACTGGGTGTCGGGGAGGAACACATGGCCAGCCAGGTCGTCATGGAAGTTCTTCTTAGGCTTCGTCCGGGATGGGACAACCCCAGGCCGATTCAGGAAGGGCCAGGAGATCCGCCGCCCGTCGCCGTCGTAGGAGCCATCGAGGGAGATCACCACCATCTGGGTGCCCAGGCGGTGAGGGTCCTCTTGGAGAGAGACGGCTGGAGGGTCTACTACCTCGGGGCGGACGTCCCCGTTGAGGAGTTTGGTGAAATCCAGCGGGCTCAGGGGGCCACCCTGGTCTGTATCTCCTTTTCGCCGAAAAACACCATTCCCGACCTCCAACGGGCGGTCCGGGTCCTGAGTGAGTTCTACAGGCCTGAATACCCCTATGCACTCGGTTTGGGAGGGAGCTTCAAGGAGTTCGCCTCCGACCGCATCCCCGGCACACCCTTCGAGTCCCTGGCCATTCCCCGGTCCACCGAGGATTTCCTCGACTGGGCCCGGAGCCTGCTCGACGAAGATGATTCTGCAACCCCCAGGAGAGTCGCATGACTCCGCGAGTCGAAAGCACTGAAGCCGAACCTCGTCTCCTGGAGTGGGTCGGTCTCGTTGTGCTGGTGATCTTCACGGCCTCGGCCGTTCTGGGATACTGGACCTTCGGATTGCATCCGAATCTCATTCCCGACAATGACTTCGCCAGGAACTTCTTCGGCCTTTCGTTCAAACTGTTCGCCCGGGGCCATATCGTGGTGGCGGGCGTCGTACTGGCCATCAAGCTCTATCGACATTCCGACCTTCGGTGGCTGGCCGGACTGGGAGCCGTCGCTTTCCTCAGTTTCCTCGCCGAGCATATCGGAACGGGGTACGGCTTCCCGTTCGGCGGATACGAGTACACGGGTTTATTGGGTTACAAGCTCGGTGGTCGCGTGCCTTTCCTCATTCCCATCAGCTGGTTTCTCATGGCCCTTCCTGCCTGGATCCTGGCCAGCATGATCTTTCCAACCCGGAGAGCTACCGTGCCACGCCTGATCATGGGTGCGTACCTCCTTACGGCCTGGGATCTGGCTTTGGACCCGGCCATGAGCTTCCTCACGCCCTACTGGGTTTGGGAGAACCCGGGCCCATTCTATGGAATGCCCTGGATCAACCTGGCCGGATGGATGGGAACCGGTCTGATCCTCATGGGTGCCCTCGAGATCCTCAAGGTTCGTAGTTGGACGGCGAAGCTCGACGTGAGGTGGGTGCTCGCTTACTACCTGGTCGTACTCTTGATGCCGGTGGGTATGCTGGCTGCTTCGGGGATCTGGGTCCCCATCCTGGCCACGTTCGTCGCCCTGGTCCTTCCGATCGGGTGGGTAGTCTCTTCCATGTACTACAAAAGGCCGGCGAAGCAGCTGAAGCTGGTGGGGGGGAAACTGGGATGACAGTTGCTTTGGACGGATTGACCCAAGCCCGGAGCCATGTCCGGAGGGCCCTCGACGCAGCGTCCGCCAAGCTGGCGTCTGACGGCCTGCCCCGCCCAGCCCTGGATGGGAAACTCCTGCGCCCCCTCGCGGCCTATATCATGGTTCCGCCCGACCGCCGAAACGAGTTGGACGAGCGGTTCTGGATGGGTGCCCTGGCCATCGAGATGGTGCACGAGGCTTCCCTCCTCCACGACGACATCATCGATGAGGCACCGGAACGCCGGGGAAAGCCCACGATGGCGGCAGTTTTTGGGGTCGGGCCAGCCCTGGTCATGGGCGATCACCTCCTAACCGCGGCCTATCGAACCGCTGCGGCCACACGCTCTCCGGAATTCCTGACCGTCTTTATCCGGTCGGTCGAGAGGACGGTGGCCGGAGAGATTGAGCAGGAGAAGTCGCAGAATCGGATCCTTGATGAAGAAGAGTACTACCGGATCATATCCGCCAAGTCCGGGGACCTCTTCCGGAGCGCTTTCACACTTGCGCCGGCCCTTCTCGGCATTGGATCCCCCGACGTCTCCGGAGAGCTGGGAGCCCGATTCGGTACCCTTTACCAGATGGTGGACGATTTTCTGGACTACTGCACTGAAGCGGATCGCGGAAAGGCGCCACTCCAGGACTATCGCCAGAAGAAATGGACCTGGCCTCTGGGCCTGGTTCGGGCTACGGACTTCTTCCTGCCCACGGATGAGATTCTCTCTCTCCTGTTCCAGAGGCCTTCCCCCGGCGGGAAGTCGCCGATGGAATGGGGAGCAGACCGACTCGAAGGAGACTTTGAGTCTCTGATCAAACGCCTGTCTGAGGAAGGTCTCGAGACCGGGGAGATTCAGACACTCCTCCGAAGCTGGACGCAGCTGGTCCAAAACGCCGCCCTGGCTCAGGAAGAGGCAGGGGAGGCCCGAGAGCTTCCGGACTCGGGTCCCCTCTCGCCAGACGTGGGAGGGTCCACGGTCGAGTGGCCTCGAACGGCTGTTCTGCGCCGGGAGCTCAGGATCGCCGCCGAGGGCTTGGAGACCGCCAAGGGCCGCCTGGCATATTTCGGGAAGCATGCAAAAAGCTTCCGGTTCGCCTCTCGGTTGTTCCCACAGGAGCAGCTCCGGCGCGTGGCTGGAGTCTATGCATTCTGCCGCTTCACCGACGACTTGGTGGACGAGGCGGCGGACCAGAGATTCGAGATGGTCGAGCCCAGGCTGAACGCCTGGCTATCCATGGCAAAACAGGCCTACAAGGGGGAGAAGACAGGAATCCCACTCCTCGACGACGTCATCGGAGATATGGCACAAGCAGATGTTCCGTTCAGTTACGTTGAGGAACTCGTTGCGGGAGTTCGGATGGATCTGATGGACCCGAGATTTCAGACTCTGTCCGATCTCCGGGTCTACTCCTTCCGTGTGGCCTCGGTGGTTGGGGGATGGCTCACCGAGCTGTTCGGAATCAGAGATCCCTGGGTCTTGGACCGGGCTTACGCGCTGGGCCATGCCATGCAGCTGACCAACATCCTCCGAGACGTGGGTGAGGATCTGGGCATGGGGCGTCTCTACCTGCCCGAGGAGCTCATGTCGACCCATGGCGTGGACCGAAAGTTCCTGGAAGCAAAGGTACAGAACGGAAGCCCGGCGTCTCCCGGATATCGCCGACTTCTGGAGAGACTCATGGAAGAGGCGGAGATCGACTACGAGCGGGCATTCGAAGCCATTCCCGCTCTGCCAACCTTCTTCCGGGGACCCGTGGCCGTCGCCGCGAACGTCTACCGGGGAATCCACCGAGAGATAAGGGAAAACGGGTACGACAATCTGACCCGCAGAGCTTCGACGTCCATGCCCAGAAAGATCCTTCTCGGAGTGGGAGGCCTCCTGAAGCTGCGCCGGGCCTCGGCATATCAGAAGAGGAAGCGCGATGAACAATACCTCCCGGTGACGGCATTCGGAGAGGAAGAAGGAAGGCAGGCGGCGCAATGAGGAAACATGGCCGCCGAGCCCGAAGGCGAACCTCAGCCTGGCTGACTACCGCTGCATTCGCCGTCGGGGGTATCCTTCCCGTCCAGGCGTGGGCCCAGGATCCCTCCATGTCTGACTCCTCCGCTGAAGAAGACTCGAGGGAGTTTACGGGTGGGAGCGCTCTCGCCGACTGGGCCCGGAAAAGGCTGGCTGAGATCTCCACGGATAGGGAGGCGGGGAGCGTCGATCTTGAAGAGAGACTTGAACGCCTGAGAGCCATGTACTTCTTGAGCGTCGAGGAAATTGAGTGGGCCGACCGCGCCAAGGACTCCCTCCGGGCGATTCGGGAAGACATTCCGGTGGGAACGGACCACGAGGTGACCTTTAAGGCATACCAAGGCGCCCTGCAGGTGGTTCGGGCCAAACACGCGAGGTTGCCTTGGAACAAGGTCAAACACCTGAACCGAGGTGGCGAAGCCCTCGACAGCCTCGTCTTGTCCGAACCCGCCAACCTCGAGGTCCGTTACCTCCGGCTGGCAAGCTACATGTTTCTTCCATTCTTCCTCAGCCGTGGCGAATCGGTTGCCTCCGATCTGGAAACGCTGATCGAAGAGCTCCCCGGGAATCCAGGTGCTTTCTCCCCACCCGTTTATCGGGCCGTGGTCGAGTTCGTATTGGAGAACGGGGAGTTGGATGATGCGGACCGGGACCGACTTAGGGGAGCCCTCGAGACCGAGACTCCGGTCATCACCTATACAATCGAGCGAATAAATTCTGATGGATAAGAGAAAGAAGGCCCTGGTCATCGGCAGCGGGTTCGGCGGACTGGCTTTGGCCATCCGACTCCAGGCCGCCGGTCTCGACGTGACCCTCCTCGAGAAGAGGGAAAAGATCGGCGGCAGGGCCTACCAGCTCGTCGACAGCGGGTACGTATTCGACATGGGCCCCAGCTTGATCACCGCGCCCCATGTCATCGACTCGATTTTCAAGGCCGCCGGTCGCAATATGAAGGACTACGTGGACCTGGTCCCTCTCGATCCCTACTACAGGATCTATTATCACGACGGAACGCACCTGGATTACGTGGGGGACACGGAACGCATGAAAGCACAGATGGCCCGCTTCAACGAGAAAGACGCGGGCCGTTTGGAGGCCTTCATGGATCGCGTTCGGCCCATTTTCGACGCCGTCATCGGAGACCGGCTCGGATCGAAGCCCTTCGACACGCTCGGCAGGATGATCGGGTTTATCCCCCGGATGGTGAAGCTACGGGCTTTCCTCCCGGTGACGACTTTTGTGAACGGCTTTTTCGAAGATTTCCGACATCGGTTCATTTTCTCGTTCCACCCCCTGTTTGTCGGCGGGAACCCATTCTACACGCCCTCCATCTACCTCATGATCCCGTTCTTGGAGCGTGAAGGTGGGATTTGGTTCACAAGAGGGGGCATGTACTCCCTCGTGCAAGCCCTCGGTAAGGTCTTCCAGGAGCTGGGTGGAGTCATCAAGACCGACGCGGAGGTAACGCAGATTCGGATCGAGTCCGGCCGTGCCGTAGGGGTGGAGGCGAAGGAGGAATACTTCCCCGCTGACCTGGTAGTGAGTAATGCCGACGTCGGGCACACCTACAAGCACCTCATTGGTCCCGAGCATCGGCGGAGGTGGTCGGACCGTAAGGTCGACGGGATGGACTACACTATGAGCTGCTTCCTCCTCTATTTGGGGATACGGAGGAAATACCCGGAGCTGGAACACCACACCCTCATCCTTTCGGAGCGATACAAGGCCCTGCTGAAGGACATCTTCGACAGGAAGATCCTTCCGGACGACTTCAGCATGTATCTGCACGTGCCGACCCGAACCGATCCCGGCATGGCCCCGGAAGGGTCCGAGAGCATGTATGTCCTCGTCCCCGTCGCCAACAACCAGAGTGGTTTGGACTGGTCTTCCTTGAAAGAGGAATTTGCCGATCGAGTCCTTACCTTCCTCGAGGAGTGGGGGATGGACGGATTGAAGGAGAGCCTCGAGGTCCTGCACATCTTCACGCCCGACGACTTCGCCGCAGAGCTCAATGCCTTCCACGGCAACGCATTCGCGGTAGTGCCGAAGTTCACCCAAACGGCCTGGTTCCGGCCACATAACCGGAGCGAAGACGTCGAGGGCCTCTACCTCGTCGGGGCAGGGACACACCCTGGTGCAGGGGTCCCTGGCGTGTTGATGTCTGCAGAAGCCACGTATGGCTCCATCGCCGAGGACCTCGGACTCCCGGATCAGTGGGACTGGGAGGAAAAGGGTAGGGTGAGTCTGTCGGAGGATGAGCTCGCAGAAATCATGGCCGGATTTGAAGCGGCCCAGTCCACCCCGTGACAGTAGAGAACGGCTTGGTCCTATGAAGGTCCTGATAACCGGAGCGACAGGGTACATCGGTGGACGGTTGGTGCCTCTCCTCCTCGCCGAGGGTCACTCGGTGAGGGTCCTCGTGAGAGACACCAAGCGCCTGAAGGCGCGAGCCTGGGCCAAAGAGGTCGAGGTGTCCCAGGGCAACATCCACGATCCCGCATCACTCGACAGCGCCCTCGAGGGGATCGAGGCCGCCTACTACCTGGTGCATTCCATGTGCACCGGACCCGACTTCGCGGAAAGGGACCGGATCGGCGCTCAGAACTTCGTTCGATCCGGAAAGGACCTGAAGCAGGTCGTCTATCTGGGTGGGATCTTGCCCGGGGGTGGAGAGGGTGAGGACTCGGCGCACCTCAGCTCCAGGGCCGAGGTCGGGAACATCCTGAGGGGAGGGCTCCCAACGACCGAGATCCGGGCCGGACCCATCATCGGATCAGGCTCGGCGTCCTTTGAGATGGTCCGGTACCTGACCGAACGGCTTCCAGCCATGGTGGCGCCGAAATGGATCGTCAACATGGTCCAGCCCATCGCGGTGGATGAGGTACTTGCCTACCTGGTGGGAGTTCTGGGGAGGTCTGATGCCCTCGGCGTGATCGATGTGGGGACCGAGCCCGTCTCTTTCAGGGACATGATGATGGGGTATGCAAAGGTCCGGGGCCTCCCCCGGGTGATCATCCCGTTACCCGTGCTCGCACCGCGATTGGCGGCACTTTGGGTGGGTTTTGTGACCCCCATCCCCAATTGCCTCGCGGTTCCATTGGTGGAGGGTATGGTGAGGCCCGTCGTTGGCGACATGACCCGAAGCAGGGAGCTATTCCCCGACATTCGACCCCAGCCGTACCGCGAAGCCGTCGCAGCAGCCTTGGAAAGTACCCGTCACCAGGAAGTCGTGACGCGATGGAGCGACTCCCTTGGCAGGGACGAGACCTTCCGCCTCGAAGACAGCAAGGGGCTGGTCCGAGAAGTGAGAATCCGACTGGTTGACGCCAGCCAGGAGGAAGTGTTCCGCTCCTTCACGTCGATCGGCGGAGAGCGCGGTTGGCTGGTGTGGGAGTGGGCTTGGGAACTTCGAGGTTTGATCGATCAGTTCCTCGGTGGACCGGGCCTGCGGCGGGGCCGACGACATCCGACCGAGGTTTCCCCCGGAGAGGTGGTCGATTTCTGGCGGGTGGAAGAGGTCGAGCGACCCAACCTCTTCCGCCTGAGGGCAGAGATGAAGGTTCCAGGTCAAGCTTGGCTCCAATGGGAAGCGACCAAAGAAGGGGGAAAAACGAGACTGATCCAGGCCGCCCTATTTAGACCCAGGGGCTTCCTGGGATGGATCTACTGGTACGGGGCCTACCCATTCCACGCCTTTATCTTCGACGGGCTCATCGATGCCATCGCGAAAGACGCCGAGACGGGCCACTGGCATTCCTGACAAAAAAACCCCGCGGTGACGAAGGCCACCGCGGGATTCATGCAGTCCGTTCTTACCCTGGCCTAGTCGCCCTTCCTGTCCTCCGCCAGGGTCTTGGCCATGTGAGCGATCTCCTCCTCGGTGATCCGCGTCACCGAGGCCCGCATCATCACGTTCCAGTGATCGATTTCCCACTCCGTGATGGGAGATCCGATATTCCCCTCCTCGGGGTCCTTGGAGTCGATGACGATGCTTCGGTCGGGCCTGAGGATGGCCAGCCAGGGAAAGCCGGACCCTCCTCCTCCTAGCGGGTTTATGACCTCCTCGAATCCGTCCATCTCCTGCGCGATCCTCACCGACACGAAGTCTTTGGTGAAGATGGGTTTGATGTCTTCCCGCTCTAGCCAGGCTTCCAGCCGGCGACACCAACCTCACCAGTCGGCCCCCGTGTGAAGAAAGACCAAGCGGCCGTCCTTCTCCGCCTCAACCAGGGCAGCGGTAAGGGCTTCCTCAGCGGGGACCAACTCCTGTTCCGCAGCCGGTTTTGCGGGAGGATCCTGAGCGGAAACCTTTCCAAACGCACCACCCACAAAGAAGAAAAGAAGGGAAAGAAACAAGACGGAAAGGAGGGCCTTCAGACCACCCCGGGGACGAATCATGGCTCCCTCTCGAATTGGAGAGAAACGGAAAACCCCTTCTCGAATTTAATGTTCATCGACCAAAATCGGCGGGCAGACCCGAGCCGGCAAGGACGAGCCGGATGCACCGATCAGGTGCCGCTGGTAGAATGGGGGAATCGTCGAACCGGACCATGAACCCCCACGGAAAACGGAAATGACCTTCAGCATGAGCGGATTCGTACGAATGGGGCGTTCCACCGAGCTCGTGGGAGCTATGGTTCTGCTGGCGCTTTCAGCCGCCGTCTCACCCGTTGGAGCTTCAACCGGTGAAGCTTCACCCGCCGGGGCTTCACCCGCCGGAGCTTCACCCGCCGGGGCTTCACCCGCCGGAGCTTCGCCCGCCGGAGCTTCACCCGCCGGGGCTTCGACCATTGTGGTCCAGCCCGATGACGCACCCCGGCAGACCGACCCTTCGAGCCTCCGCATCGACCTTCCTCGGACCCATCTCTCCGGTTACTCCCGGGACATCAGAGGGGAGATTCTGGACTACCATTCCCCTGTCCCCACCATCACCAGCTCCCTCCTGGTTCGCTCGGAGGACCGGGGGCGGTATATCGCGTGGGAGAGCCAGCCGGTGCCCCAGGACTTCCAAGGGGAGGAGGCCACGTT
>JABDNZ010000310.1 GCA_013043565.1 Gemmatimonadota bacterium
CTGGAACATCTACGTTTGGCGTAAGGAACGTAAGGTTCGAGAGCCGCCATGCCCCCATGATCAACGAGGAAACCATTGCGAACACCTTGGAAAAAAGTAGCCGGTGCCAAGGGTACCCACGCATCCAGGACCCCCTGCAGAACCCGAGATGCCAAGGTCAATAATTCATATGTTCCCCTATCAAATCGTCACTTAACGGATCGGCGGGGTTTGGCTCCCCTCCAAGCGATCCGGCTCGGCACGGGGAATGCAGCCACCCAGGGGAAGGGGAGTAGAGGACTGCCGGGACCGGTGATGGGGTTCCTGGTTTCGGTGTCGCCTACCTCCGTCGCCCGAAGACAGAGCAGCCACGCTCCCACCTCCTATCCCAGAGAGGGACCCGATGGAATCAACAGTCATTGCCCGGTTCAACGACCCGTCCGCAGCAGCCAAATACCTGGGAGAGACTGTAGGAACCCACTACTCCGCGGCCCTCAGGGCCGCGAAAGCATACGGCAACCACCTCGCCGGAAAGAGAGAGAGCCTTCTGAGCGAAGAGTGGGAGGGAACCGAGCTCGGAGATTTCTGGAGAGATCTGATACGATCGGAACAGGTTCTCCTCGGGTCGCCAAAGGTTCTGAGGGGTTTGAGTTCCACACCAGCCTTCTTCTTCCAGGACTTCCTGCCCACCGCCGAGGCCGAGTACCGCAGGAGGTACAAGCGGGACACCGGGACTCGGAAGAAGGGCTCCTTGAAGTCCGAGCATGCTCAGTGTTTGGCATTCCTCCGCGAGTCTGACCCCGGCGGGCCCATGGCTCGGTTCACCATGGAGGACAAGGTGACGACCTGGATGCAGCTCCTCAGGATCTTTGGGAAGTACCAAGAATAGCGAAGGGAATTTCTATAGGCCGGCCGATTTAGGGCTGCCTGAAAAAAGGTTGGCGCTCGAGGGGTAACTGGTTAAATTCGGCAGTTCGGCAAACCAAATATCCCCGCGTGCACAACTATGGCTGACGGCACGGAGTCGTCTCCGGTGGTGCTCCATACATGTTGGAGATGTCCCGTTCCAACCCCGAAGTCTCTTCCTGATCAGATCGGTTCATTCTCCATCCTCTCCATCCTGGGAGAGGGCGGCATGGGGATCGTGTACCTGGCAGAGCAGACCGAGCCGGTTCGCCGGTCGGTGGCCCTCAAGGTCCTCTCCCAAGCCGACGCCTCAGCGGAGATCTTGGCCCGCTTCGCCGCGGAGCGGCAGGCGTTGGCGGTCATGGATCACCCCTCCATCGCAAAGGTTTTCGACGCTGGGACCACCGAGGACGGGCGTCCGTATTTTGTTATGGAGGTCGTGGAGGGAAGCACGATCGTTCAGTTCTGCAACGACCGGAAGATGGGTATCCGGGATCGGGTGGCGCTGTTCGCCGACGTCTGTAAGGCGGTCCAGCACGCCCACCAGAAAGGGGTCATCCACCGGGACCTGAAGCCATCCAACGTCATGGTATCGGAGGTGGACGGATGGCCCCTCCCTCGGGTCATCGACTTCGGGATCGCCAAGGCGGTGGAGCCGGACGAGTTCGACGGGGCGGGGCTGACCCGGAAGGACCAGGTTATCGGCACCCCGGCATACACGAGCCCGGAGCAGATTCTCGAATCGGCGGACGTGGACACACGGAGCGATGTCTACTCCCTGGGCGTCCTCCTGTACGAGCTCCTGGTGGGGTCCTTGCCCTTTGATCCGGAGTCCTACCGGGGGTGGGCCTCCGTGGCCGCCACCCTCCACCGGGATCCGCCGACCCTCGTTCGCCGGCTAACAGAACTGGCCCAGGAGGCCGAAACCCTGGCTGGACAAAGGGGCACCACTTCCAGCCTGCTCCTGAAGGAGTTGACCGGTGACCTCGAGTGGATCGTGTCTCGGGCCATGGAGAAGGAGAGGGACCATCGGTACGAGACGGCGAACGGACTGGCCCTTGACCTGGAACGCTTCCTGGCGGATGAGCCGGTTCGGGCCCGTACAACCGGGACGGCCTACCGAATTCGGAAGTTCGTAAGACGGAATCGGATAGGGGTGGGTGTGGGGTTGGCCGCGGGATTGGGGTTGGTGGTCTTCGCCGGTGCAATGGCGGTCCAGGCCGACCGTGTGGCACGGGCACGGGACGAAGCGGAGACCCGGCAAGAGCAGGCCGAAGGCCTGATCGACTTCATGCTCGGCGAGCTGCGGGATGAGTTGGAGCCCATCGGGCGCCTGGATATCCTGGCCGGGGTGGGTGAACAGGCTCTTGGGTACTTTTCCACCCTTCCCCAGGAGTTCTTCTCGGACGACGAGCTTCAGAGTCGATCCCAGGCCCTCTACCAGGTCGGGAAGGTCCGGGAGGATCAGGGGAGCTTCCCGGAGGCCCTGGCTGCATATGAGGAATCTCTTCGCCTTGCGAAGGCCCTGGCGGAACGGGACCCGGATGATCCAGGCCGGCTTTTCGGGCTCTCCCAGAGCCACTTCTATGTGGGGTGGGCCGGATGGTCGATGGGAGATTTGGAAACGGCGGAGGATGAGTTCCAGGCCTATTTGACCTTGGCCGAGAGGTTGGTGGAGGAC
>JABDNZ010000316.1 GCA_013043565.1 Gemmatimonadota bacterium
GACGTCAGCATGGCAAAGATGTACGCCTGCAGGAACGCCACGAAAATCTCCAGCATCATCATGGCCACGGACATCCCAACGGATCCCGCGGCAACTCCCCAGCGCCCGATGGTCAGATTCCCGAACACGAAAATCAAGCCGATGAGGGAAAGAATGACGGTGTGACCCGCCGTCATGTTGGCAAAAAGCCGAACCATCAGGGCGAAAGGTTTGGCGATCTTCCCGACCAGTTCCACCGGAGTCATGATCACCAACATGATTGCCGTGCCCACCGGACCCATGCCCTTGGGGGCATAAAAGATGGTCTTTGCGTAGCCGGCCGGTCCAAGGGCCACGAACCCACTGATTTCAATGGCGGTCAAACTCACCAGTGCCAGGGCCCCCGTCACCATGATGTTACCCGTGGGGGAGGCGCCCCAGGGCACGAGGCCCAGGAGATTCATGGTGAGGATGAAGAAGAAGAGGGTGAGAATGAACGGAGTGTACCCGTCGGCGCCGTGGCCGATGTTCCTCCGTACGATCTCATCACGGAAGTAGATGATGATGGCCTCGAGGGCATTGGCCATCCCCCCGGGCGCCCGCCCGGCGTACTTCCCTCTCACCGCACGGGCCATCATCAAAAAGACGACGCAAACGATGAGGGCCGCCAGGGCCATGAAGACGACATGTTTTGTGGGGGATAAATCGATGGTTAGGCCGCCCAGATGAATGGGCTCCCATTGGGGAAGATGCCAAACACCCCAGGGCAGCTCGATCTCCGGCGAATCGGCCAGGTGATGCATGAGCATCCCGCCGATGTCCGGTACGCCACCCTCCGCCGCCTGCTCTGCACCGTGCTGGGCAGTCTCCACCACATGCTCCGCCGCCTCCGCCCCGTGCTCCCCAGCTTCCTGAAGGACCCTCAAGAAGGTCGTCATATGCTCTCGGTGGTCTCAGCCCCCCGGGGCCTCAGGAAGAGAGGCTCCAGCAAGAGGAGTCCAAAGAAAAACCCGGCCAAACCCAATAGTGTCGGCGCCGGCGGTAGTCGATCCGTCTGCGTCAGGACCAGAGCAGCCACCAGAACCACCCCCATCCGCACTGCGGTTCCTCCGACCCAAATCAGGAGGAACCGCTTCCTGTCTTCCAAGAATCTAATCAGCAAAAAGAAGGCCAGCATCTGAACCGGAAAAGCGATACACGCGGCCACCAAAACACCGGTTCTGGCTGGAGGCGAGAGCCAGGGCCAGAGACCGGCTATTGCCACCAGGAGAACCAGCAGAGCGGTCCCCCCGTACCGAAGAAAGCTGGTCACGGCTCTCCGTCTTCTTTTTTTCCTCGGGGGTCCAGGACAATGTGCCTGTAGAGGCTGTAGAACCCGGCCCCACCCCCTAAAAATGCCCCGAGAATCATGAAAAGCGGCGCGGTGCCGACTTTCCCGTCGAGCCACCAGCCACCAAGAAGAAAGAGAAGTACGGAAAGGGCCCATGATAGCCCGTAACCCGTGTACTGACCCGCGGCCTTGAGTAACTCCGGCCGCTGAGATTCCTTTTGGTTTTGCCCGGCCATACCGTCAGATCCTCGAGGCCGACTGAAAAAAGCGGCCGGAAGTTAGGTAATTGTGATTTTTTTCGCAACTGCCTCAAACCGGGTTTCTTCTTGTCCTGAAATGCTTGACTGATTGGGATTTTTCGCCTCATGTTTGCAGGGGGAAGCTCGCCTCGTTCGGGCTGGGCTCCCAGTGGCCGTCCGGTGGACGGTCACCGTCTCCCTCTTGGGAACCTCATCGCCAACCAAACCCCATCTATGGACGCAGACCCAACCAGCAGCAGTTCCGACCAACCGCCAAGTACCGAGAGGCGGCCATGACCGTCGTGATCCCGGTAACGGCAGCCCTCGTCCTTCTCTCTGCTTTTTTCTCCGGCTCGTCCACCGCCATCTTTTCCGTTGGCGGATCGAGGCTCCGAACCCTTCGGGAGGAGGGTTTCAAGGGAGCAGAGGCCCTCACGGACCTCAGGTCCCGAGCCGGACCCATCCAAGGGATTCTCCTTTTCCTCGCCGCCCTCACGAGCCTTCTGGCCGTTGGGTTGGTCACGGGGTGGTGTGCGATGAAGTGGGAAGTTCCCGGCCTGCTCATCGGGCTCTTCGGTTCGGGACTGGGGGTCCTCCTCCTGGGGGAGCTCCTACCTCGGTCCATTGCAGCCCGACGCTCCATCTTTGTAGCGCTGGCGGTGGCACCGCTCATCCTTCGGATCGAGAAACTCCTCTTCCCCATCCTCTCCCCCTTCTTCCGGCTGGAGGCTTACCTCGCCAGGGCGGGAGGTGAGAATGGGTCGACCCGGGAAGAGCGGGAAGTGAGGGAGATCACCTCCATCGGACAACGAGAGGGAATCGTGGGCTTGGAAGAGCATGAGTTGGTGGAGCGTGCCTTCCGCCTGGACGAATTGACGGCTTGGGACGTTATGACCCCTCGAGTGGCCATTTTCGCCTGGCAGGATTCTCTCGCTATCGAAGAGATCGTGGGAGAGCTCGGCGAGGTCCCTTTCTCTCGGGTTCCGGTCTACGGTGAATCCGTGGACGACATAACCGGAATTCTGCACGTGAGAGAGGCCTACCTGACGTTCATCGCCGGCCGTGGGAGCGCCACCCTCAAAAGCCTGTCCCGGGAGCCTTTCTTCGTACCGCGCTCCCTCCCTTTGACCAGGCTCTTGAAAGACTTTCAGGCCCGTAGGATCCACATGGGAATCGTGGCAGACGAGTTCGGGGGCACCGACGGGTTGGTGACCCTGGAAGACGTCTTGGAGGAGTTGGTCGGGGAGATCGTAGACGAGACCGACCTCCCGGAGGAGCCCCTCATCCGGATATCCCGAAACGAGGTGATCGCAGATGGGGCGCTGGACCTGCGGGAGATCAACTACTCTTTCAACGTCTCCCTTCCGCAGCTGGAGCACAGGTCGCTGAACGGCTTCATCATCGAGGAGTTGGGCTACGTCCCAGAACGGGGAGAATCCCTCGAAAGGCAGGGAGTACGAATCGACGTGGTGGATGCCACGGAGACTCAGGTGCTTCGAGCCCGCGTACGGAAACTCCCTTCCCCGGGGCGCCAAGAGGAGTCCTGAGCGTGGCGTTGATCCTTCCCTTCAATGGAAAGACGCCCAAGGTCGCCGCGGACGTGTTCCTTGCCCCCACGGCCGTTCTCATCGGGGATGTGACGGTGGAATCCGAGGCCTCCGTCTGGTTCGGCGTGGTGCTCCGGGGGGACGACCCGACTCACGGGATCCAGATCGGTCCCAGGAGTAATGTCCAGGACAACTGCGTGATCCACGTTGGAGACTGGCAGCCTACCGTGGTCGGAGCCGATGTGACCGTCGGCCACGGGGCGAAGTTTGAAAGCTGCACTATCGAAGACGGATGTGTGATCGGCATCAACGCCGTAATCCTGCAGGAGGCCGTGATCGGGGAAGGATCGCTGGTGGCGGCCAACAGCGTGGTCATGGAAGGGACGCGGGTCCCTCCGGGGAGCCTCTTCGCGGGAGCCCCGGGCAAGGTGAGGAAGGCCCTGGACGGTTCAGCGGCCCGGTTCGTCCGGCGAAGCGCGGCTCACTACGTAGAGAAATCCAGGGCGTACCTAGCCCAGGGGCTGGATGAGAAGGACCGGTAACGGGCCAAACTGCAGTCGGGCCTCGATCAGGTGATTCCCAAGAAGGTCGATGAATACCACGCGATAAGGTCCTCCCCCCATCCGTAGGTGACGGACGCCCCAACGGCCAAGAAGATCCCGAACGGGACCAGTTTGCCCGTCTTCCATGAGATCGGGCCAAAGACCACGGAGCCCAGGAGGGCTCCCAAAAAGATGGTCAGCAGGACTCCAGGGACACCCAAGAAGGCTCCGACCATGGCCATCATCTTCAGGTCCCCGCCCCCCATGGCGTCTTTCTTGAAGAGCCACGTCCCGACCTTCGCAACCAGGAAGAGAATTCCGAATCCTACTGCTGCCCCCAGGAGGGCCTCCAGAAGGGTCAGGCCCCCCGCAAATGGTGCCAATGTCAGGCCCAACAGCCCGCCGCCCAGCGAGAACTGATCCGGGATGATGTAGAACCGGGCGTCCGTGATGGCGATTCCCAGGAGGATGGTGAGGAAGAGGGCGCCTCGGAGTCCCTCGATGGAGGGGCCGTTCTGCATAAAGGATCCGGCCCAGATCAAGCCGGTGGCCAATTCCACCATGGGGTACTGGGGGGAAATCCCGACCCCACAGGATCGGCACTTCCCTCTCAGCATGAGATAGCTGACCACCGGAACGTTGTCATACCAGTGGATTCCCTTACCGCAACCTGGACAGTGGGATGGAGGTCGAACGACAGACTGGTCCGTCGGCCAGCGAAAGGTGCACACGTTCAGAAACGAGCCCAGGAGGAGGCCGACCAGGCCGGCGATCCCCGAGATCAACCAAAGGTCCTCGAAAGTGGCCCCCATCAGGTCTCCCTGTTCCATCCGACCAGTTCGCTAAGAGCAAACAGAAGTATGGCCCCTGCGACGCCGGCGTTCAATGACTCCACCCCGGCTTCCATGGGGATGCCCACCCTCTCACTCGCGGCCTGGAGTGCCGTCCCCCGCGGGCCCCTTCCCTCGTTTCCAATCAGGAGAGCCCACTGGGGAGGAACTTCCATAACCCGAATGTCCTCCCCCCGGGGATCGGCGACGATGAGAGGGATCCCTCGCTCGTCCAGCCAGTCATGGGCTGCGGTCCAGGGGGTGCGGAACACCCATAGATGGGCGAGAGCGCCGGCCGAAGCCCGAACAACCTTGGCGTTGAACGGGTCCGCCGTCCCGTCCAGGGCCAGGACCGCCTGAAGCCCGAAGGCTCTGGCGGCCCGTATGAGGGTCCCGACGTTCCCAGGGTCCTGGATACCGTCCAACAACAATACCCGCCCGATTCCAGCTCCATCCAATGCATCGAGGGTGCCCGACGGTTCTCTGACCACCATGAGGACGCCTTGTGTCTGTTCGGTCTGGGACACCAGCTCCATTTCCCGTTCGGACACCTCCTCCACAGGCACGGTTGAATCGGCGAGCCTATCCTGCAGTTGGCGGCCAGCTTCCGTCCGGGCCAAGCCCGGGGAGGTCACTGCAAACCGGACCTCCGGCCGAAGTGCGCCATCGAGGAACTCGCGGCAACCTCGGACCCCCTCCACCACGAATTGCCCTTCCCTGGAACGGAGACGGGGGTTAAAAAGGCGGGCCAGGAGCTTGCTCCTCTCCTTGCTCAGTGCCATGGGTCTCAGGACCTCCTCATTCGATGGGTGTTCCGGGTGGACGCCCAAGCCGGATGACGCCCCCTCTTCACTTTTCTATACTTCACTGTACCCCGGCTCATTTGGAGCCCGCCATGACTCCCCCCGTGACTCTGAAGAATAGCCATGACCGCCAGGAATCTCCCGGTAGCCCTCACCATCGCCGGCTCAGACAGTGGTGGCGGCGCGGGAATCCAAGCCGACCTCAAGACTTTCCATGCCTTCGGCGTATTCGGCACGTCGGCCCTCACCGCCGTTACGGCTCAGAATACCCTCGGGGTCCAGGCGATCCACCCTATTCCCATCGACCTTGTCCGTTCCCAAATCGATTCGGTGGCGACCGACCTGAGGCCGGACAGCATCAAATCCGGGATGCTGGCCACAGCCGAGCTGGTCGAGACGGTCGCTCAAAGTATCCTGGATCACGGTCTTGAGAACTACGTTCTCGATCCGGTGATGGTGGCCACCAGTGGGGACCGGTTATTGGAAGAGGATGCAGAGGACGCCCTTCGCACCCAGTTGATCCCGCTGGCAACCCTTGTCACCCCCAACCTCCACGAGGCCAGAACCCTAACAGGGCTCCCGGTAGACACCTTGGAAGATATGAGGGACGCCGCCGTGGCACTGGTGGAGATGGGGGCCGGGGCGGCCTTGGTCAAGGGCGGGCATCTCGACGAAGGTGAGGTGGTAGATCTCTTCTGGGACGGAGAGCGGGAGACCACCTGGAGGCGGGCCAAACTCCCTGCTCGTCACACCCATGGGACCGGTTGCACGCTGTCGGCAGCCGCCGCCGCAGGTCTGGCCCTGGGAGCCTCACTTCCCGAAGCGGCGGATCAGGCAATAGACTTCGTGGCGAGGGCCATAGGCACTGCGCCGGGTCTCGGCCAAGGAAACGGCCCGGTGAATCATTTCGTGGGAACGACCATCACTCGGGGACTGGATCAGGCCTAGGGACCGGTAGGACCTAAACTTACATCTTGCCGAGGATGACCCGCAGGAGTTTTTCCAGCCGACCACCAGAGACCTTGCCCATCTCCAGGACCTCGTCGTGGTTCAGCGGATCCTTGGAAAGGCCCGCGGCTTGGTTGGTAATGACGGAAAAAGCGAGAACCCTTAGACCTGATGCCCGGGCCGCGATGGCCTCGGGAACGGTGGACATCCCGACGGCATCGGCCCCGACCCCCCGAAGTAGGCGAATCTCCGCCGGCGTTTCATAACTCGGGCCCAGCACTGCAGCGTACACACCCTCGGGAAGGTCGATTCCCAACTCCCTTGCTGCCTCCCGCGCCACCCCTCGGAGGGTCGCATCATAGGGCTGGCTCATGTCCGGAAACCGCTGTTCCCCTTCCAGGACGGGACCAGCGAGAGGACTCCGGGCCATGAAGTTGACGTGGTCCTCTATCATCATGATCGACCCGGTAACCAGCCCCGAAGAGACGCTTCCGGCTGCGTTGGTCAGGAGCACAGACCTGACCCCGAGCCCCGCTGCCATCCGAACCGGAGCGACGACCACATCAGAGTTGTGCCCTTCGTAGAAATGGAACCTTCCGGCTTGGAGCAGAACCTTCTTCCCCTCTACCTCCCCGAAGACAAGGCGCCCAGTGTGGCCGGGTACCGTTGGCTCCGGGAAACCCGGGACCTCACGGAACGGGATCGACACACCCCCCGAAACGCCATCCGCCAACCCGCTCAAGCCGGAACCCAAGACCACAAAGACCTCGGGAGTACCGTGGAGTCGGCTTCGGACGGCCTCAACCGCCTTTTCCAGTGGAAACGATGCGGGTTTCAAAGGAGCATCCCAGCCACCGTAGCCGTCATGAAGGCCGCCAAGGACCCAGCGACCATGGCCCGAAAACCAACCTTGGAGAGGTCATGGCGGCGGGAGGGTGCGAGGCCCCCGATTCCTCCAAGCTGGATTGCGATGGAAGAGAAGTTCGCAAACCCCGACAGTGCATAGATGGAGATGATGACGGACCGCGGTTGCAATGTTTGAGCCTGTTGGAGGATGGACGAGAGTTCCAGGTAGGCCACGAACTCGTTGACCACGGTCTTGATTCCGAGGAGGGACCCCACGGTCACCGCGTCGACCCAGGGCACTCCCATAAACCACGCGAGGGGCGCCAGGATCCACCCGAGGATCTGTTGGAAGGAGAGGCCTTCAAGCCCCACCAGGCTCCCACCCCAACCCAAGAGGGCGTTGGCCATGGCGATGAGTGCGATGAAGGCGAGGAGCATGGCACCCACGTTCAGGGCCAACCCGAGTCCTTCCCCCGCTCCCCTCGACGCGGCGTCGATGACATTCACATCGGGGCTCTCAAGCTCGATCTTGAGCTGACCTTTGGTGACGGGTTCACCGTCTTCGGGATACATGAGCTTGGCCATCACCAGAGCCGCGGGGGCAGACATGACCGAAGCCGCGATGAGATGGCCGGCAATGTCGGGGAAGTAAGCGACGAGCATACCCACGTATGCTGCCAGGACTCCGCCGGCCACCGTCGCGAACCCTCCGGTCATCACCGCATGGAGCTCCGACATGGTCATCTTCTCGAAGAACGGCTTGATCATGAGGGGGGCTTCGGTCTGGCCAACGAATATGTTCCCGGCTGCCGAAAGCGTCTCAGCTCCCGAGGTGTGAAGGGTTTTCTGCATGACCCAGGCGACAGCCCGGACCACCCACTGCATGACTCCAACGTGATAGAGTACCGTCATCAGCGATGAGAAGAAGATGATGGTAGGAAGGACGTTGAACGCGAAGGATGCGCCCGTTCTCGCCACCTGCCCCGGGACCTCCTGAATAGGCGCATTGCTCCCGGCCTCACCCAGCCCCACCGGTACATTGTTGTAGACCAGGTCGCCGAAGATGAATCGGGCACCCTCCACGGTGAAGCCCAAGAGGGAAACCACCACCGTGTTGAGCCAATCGAAGATCCCGGCTCCCAGTGGGGTCTTGAGGATGAAAAACGCAAAAATCAGCTGGAGGCCGATTCCCCAGAGTACGACACGCCAAGCCAGATTCGATCGATCGACAGAAAACGCCCATGCAATCCCTCCGAGGAGGAGCATACCGAGAACGGACCGAAGCCTCGGAAGGAGAGGCGTGTCGAGACCTCCTTCACCCTGCTCTCGCAGGCTGGTTTGGGCCGGACCTTGAGGCGCTTCAGCGACCTCCCCGTCAGGCCCGGCTACCCCTTGCACGGTCGGGCCGGGGTTTTCGTTAGAGGCAGCCGCCAGGTCGGCCACTGTCTGCGACGGGGCCCCGGAAGCCTGCAGGACTCCCACGGCCAAAAGGATCGCTGCACAAGCCCAGAGAGCCATGAGGGGAAAAGACGGTCGCTTCATGAAAAGCCATCTCCAAGACATGGTTCGTGAGGCCTTCGATACGAAGTCATGCGAGGGCCGGTCCGGTTGGAGAAACCGGTCCAATATGATCTGACGCGGGCTTCCTTACCACCACCCTCCACCCCTCAGGTCGCTCCGCCGCACCTGGATCCGAGAATGCTTCGCCTCCACCAGGACTCTGTTCTGGAACAGCTTTATCAACCCCAGCCCAGCCACGAATCCAGCGATATGCGCCCAAAAAGCGACGCCTCCTCCACCACCCGGGCTTTGGATACTCGATGAAGCCACCTGGATGAAGAACCAATAGAGCAGGAAGAACCAGGCTGGCAGAGGGAAAACCTTGATAATGATGATGATGATGAAGAGAGTGTGGACCCTGGCCCGGGGATAGAGCACCAGGTAGGCTCCCATGATCGCGCTGATAGCTCCCGATGCCCCGACCATCGGAACGGTCGATGCCGGGTCAGAGGCGATGTGGCCTCCTGCGGCGACCAGGCCCGCGAGAAGGTAGAAAACCAGGAATCGGCCATGGCCCATGGAGTCCTCGACATTGTTCCCGAAGATCCACAGAAACCAGAGGTTTCCGATGATGTGCATCCAGCTTCCGTGAAGGAACATCGAAGTGACCAGCGTGGGCCAGGTGACGCCCCCCAGTGGGCACGGAGATACGCCCAGGGACGAGCCCGAGCCGCCCGCAGCAATCTCGGCAGGGATGGCCCCGAGCGTACAGACTGAGTCGAGAAGGGCCGGATCGGAAAACCCAGCTCCCTGGTAAAAAACCCAGAGCCCTGCGCAGACGCCCATGATCAGCAGGGTGACCACCGGGAAGATCTCGGTGGGATTGTCGTCGTACAGTGGGAACATGACGCCCCTCGTGGGAAACCGGCAGCAACAGGATAGGTGTGAACCCCCATCGTAGGCCACCCCCGACATCTGCCAAATCGGCGGGACAAACGATGATTACCGCCAATCTGACGGGAAAATGCCGGGAAATCCTAAGGTTTCACCGGCACAGAGGTTGCTTCACCATCTACTGATTCGAGATCCGGGCCTGCCCCTGGGCGGTTCGTCAAAAGATCAGGAAGCCAGCCTGCAAGGAGAAGCAATGAGCAAGGTAATCGGGATCGACCTGGGAACCACGAATTCAGTCGTGGCGGTCATGGAAGGCGGCGAGCCCGTCGTGATCCCAAACTCGGAAGGGGGCAGGACCACGCCATCCGTCGTCGCGTTCACTAAAGACAACGAGCGCCTGGTCGGACAGGTGGCCCGCCGTCAGGCCATCACCAACCCCAAAAACACCGTCTTTTCCATCAAGCGGTTCATGGGCCGGAAGGCATCGGAGGTTACGCACGAGAAAAAGCTCGTCCCTTACGAGGTCACCGCCGATGGGCAGGACAGGGTCCAGGTGAGCCTCGCAAACGCCGGGAAGACGTTTACCCCCCCTGAAATCAGCGCCATGATCCTCCAGAAGATGAAGCAGACCGCGGAGGACTACCTCGGCCACAGCGTGGCCCAGGCGGTCATCACGGTTCCCGCTTATTTCAACGACGCCCAGCGGCAGGCCACGAAAGACGCCGGAAAGATCGCCGGGCTGGAGGTTCTGAGGATCATCAATGAGCCGACGGCAGCCTCCCTCGCCTACGGCCTCGAGCGGAAAGAGGACCAAAAGATCGCCGTCTTCGACCTCGGAGGCGGAACATATGACATCTCCATCCTCGAGCTGGGAGAGGGTGTTTTCGAGGTGAAGTCCACCAACGGTGATACCCACCTCGGCGGTGACGACCTGGACCAAAGGGTCATCGAGTGGCTCGTCGCAGAGTTCAAGAGAGACCAGGGAATCGACCTTTCTCAGGATGCCATGGCTCTTCAGCGGCTGAAGGAGGCCGCCGAGAAGGCCAAGATGGAGTTGTCCTCCACCATGCAGACGGACATCAACCTCCCCTTCATCACGGCCACCCAGGAGGGACCGAAACACCTCAACTATTCTTTGAGCCGCTCCAAGCTGGAGCAGCTCGTGGATGCCGAGATGCAGCGCCTCGTGCCGCCCATGGAGCAGGCGCTCAAGGATGCCGGCATGGGGAAAGACCAGATCGACGAAGTCGTCCTGGTCGGCGGGTCCACCCGGATGCCGAAGGTGCAAGAGATCGTCAAGGAGTTCTTCGGAAAGGAACCCCACAGAGGGGTGAACCCCGACGAGGTCGTAGCGGTGGGTGCAGCCATTCAGGGCGGTGTCCTGGCCGGCGAGGTCACGGACGTGCTGCTCCTGGACGTCACGCCCCTGTCCCTGGGGATCGAAACCCTCGGTGGGGTCATGACCACGCTCATCGAGCGGAACACCACAATCCCCACCAAAAAGGCGGAGGTGTTCTCCACCGCGGAAGACAATCAGACTACGGTGGAAATCCACGTTCTTCAGGGTGAGCGTAAGATGGCCATGGACAACAAGACCATCGGAAAGTTCCAGCTCACCGGCATTCCGCCGGCACCGAGAGGTATGCCCCAGGTCGAAGTCACTTTCGACATCGACGCGAACGGCATCCTCCACGTGTCGGCCAAGGACCGGGCTACCGGCAAGGAGCAGAAGATTCGGATCGAAGCGTCCAGCGGCCTCTCGGATGCCGAGATCGATAAAATGGTGAAGGATGCGGAAGCCCATGCGTCGGAGGACGAGGAGCGGAGAGCCGGCGTCGAGGCCCGGAACCAGCTGGACTCGCTGGTCTACCAGGTCGAGAAAGACTCCGGTGAATGGGGGGACAAGGTCTCCGAGGGAACCCAAGAGCGCCTGAAAGAGGCGGTGGAAAAGGGTAAGGAAGCGCTGAAGGGCGACGACACCGGTATCATCAACCAGGCCCGGGATGAGCTGATGCAGGCCTTCAGCGCAGCGGGACAGGAAATGTACCAGGCCCAAGCGGCCGAAGCAGGAACAGCCGAGGACGGGATGCCCGACATGGAGGACATGGGTGCATCCGACGAAGCGGCCGGGGACGAAGTAGAAGAAGAGGATGAGGAGGTCGTGGAAGCCGACTACGAGATCGTAGACGAAGAGAAGTAAGCTTCACAGGCCGGAGGGAGGGGTGGAGGGCCGTGCAACGGCTTCCCACCCCTCTTTCATCAGAGAGGGTTGGGTGGAGGACCCTCCCCGGGAGGGTTAGGGTAGAAAAAGGCCCGAAGTTCAATGACCTTTCACATCATGAACCGTTTGACTTTTCGTAGCTGCAGGGAGCAGACCGATGTTTGACCCGTTGCGGGCGAAAGCCCGAATCATTGTGATTGTCGCTGTAGGTTTCTTGGGAGGTTTGGGCGTTGCGTCCACCTTGGGATGGACCGGTACGACCTACGCCATGCCCACCATCACTCAAGTCCCTCAGATCGACGAGGATGCGGTCCGCCCGGCCCTGGACCTCAGCGACGCGTTCGCCAACGCCGCGGAAGCCGTGACACCGGCCGTAGTACGGATCGAGGTCATCTCAACGACCCGGAGAGGCCAACGGCCGGGCGGCTCCTCTCCGTTCTCGGATCCGAACGAGGGCATGCCCAGTCTAGGGGGAGGTTCCGGGTTCTTGATCTCGGAAGACGGGTACATCCTCACCAACAATCATGTCGTGCAGGGAGCGGATGAGATTCGGGTTCATTTGATCGACGGGCGATACTTCGACGCGTCGACCGTAGGAACCGACGTCACGACCGACGTGGCCGTCATCAAGATCGACGAGAGCGGCCTTCCCTTCTTGAGCCTCGGGAATTCCTCCGAGCTGCGGGTCGGGGAGTGGGTTCTCGCCATTGGGAATCCTGGCTTTGGAGGAGGAGCCTCCTCCGCGGACGCCTTGGATTACACGGTTACGGCCGGCATCGTGAGCGCAATGGGTCGGCCCCTGTCTTTGATTCGAAACGAGCTCAATCGAGACCCCACGTTCGGCGCGGACGCCGGGTTCGCCATCGAGGACTATATCCAGACCGACGCGGTCATCAACAGGGGGAACTCAGGCGGTCCGATGGTCAACATCGTCGGCCAGGTCGTGGGCATCAACTCAGCCATCTTCTCTCCTAGCGGCACCTACGTAGGCTACGGGTTCGCCATTCCCATCGACCTCGCCGGAAGGGTCATGGAGGACCTCATCGAGTACGGCCGGGTCCGGAGAGCGTGGTTGGGGATAGCGATGTACCCCATCTCCGCCGAAGATCAGGAGTATTACAACCTTCCTGAGGTGGCAGGGGTGCTGGTGAACCAAGTCACCGACGGTGGCCCAGCGGCCGGTGTCGGCATTCGCCAGGGGGACGTCATCTATTCCATCGACGGGAGAAACGTCAGAAGCCCCAGCGGTCTTCAAAACGTCATTGCTCAGATGCGTCCGAACGACCAGGTAAACCTCCAGGTTTATCGGGACGGATCACCCCGGAACATCCAGGTGCGGCTTGGGGAGGCTGATCTGGAGGTGGCGCCGACCCGGGAGCCGGAACCCGAGCCGGCTGCGGCTGAGGAAAAGCTGGGAATCGGGGTACAAGAGCTGACGCCGGAACTAGCCGACTTTCTTCAGTACCCTGAGCCGGGGGGCGTCGTCATCAGCGAACTCTCGACTCTGGGCCCGGCGTTTCGCAGAGGTGTTCTGCAGTACGAGAAACTCTTGGGGATCAACGGCGAAACCATCGGCCAACCCGAGGACGTCCGAAGAATCCTCAGAGGAATTGAATCCGGGGATGTCGTCTCGCTGAGGCTGGCTCGTCCTGACGGGAGCACACGTATCGTGAACGTCCGGGCAGGTGGTTGAAGGCCTGATCCTGCCATGTTTCACGAATCCCGCCCGCCTCGGACGTCCTTCCGAGGCGGGCGTTTTCGTCCAGCTCCTCCCTTGTTGATGCCACTTCGCCCCGTGTTATCTTTGATTTAGCGGCTTTTCGCTCGATTCAGGCGAAAGTGGCGGAATTGGTAGACGCGCGAGATTTAGGATCTCGTGGCTTAGGCCGTGGGGGTTCGAGTCCCCCCTTTCGCACTGTCTGTCCTTCGGGACATCCATTCAACCTCACTCGAGTTGGGAATGACCACTGACTCTTCAAACCTCCGGATCGAACTGGAGGAGCAGGACGCCTGGCGCCGCCGCCTCACGGTGACGGTCCCGGCAGGCACGGTTCAGACAGAAAAAAACAAAATCATCCAGAAGCTGGGCGGCAGACTCAAACTCCCGGGCTTTCGCAAGGGTAAAATCCCGGCGAACGTGGTGGAGCAACGGTTCGGCTCGGCCATAGATCAGGAACTTTTGGATAAGGTGATTGGGGAAGCGTACCGGGAAGCCCTCCAGGCCCAATCTCTGGAACCCATCTCGGAGGGTCAGGTCGAGAAAGTGGAATACGAACCTCGGCAGGACCTCACCTTCTCCATCTCCTTCGACATTCAGCCCGTTTTCGAGATGGAGCGGCTAGGAGGCTTCACGGTCCAACGGCCGAAGGTCGGCGTGGTGGACGGGGATATCGACCGGGTTTTGGATCGCCTTCGTGACCAGGCAGGTGTGTGGAAGCCCGTGGACGATCAGGAACCGAAGGACGGAAATCTGGTCAGCCTCGAGATCCTGCGACTGGAGGGGGGAGAACCCTCGGGAGAGAGTAGGCCATACGAGATCGTGCTGGGGGACGGGGAAGCGATCCCCGAGGTCGAGGATGCCGTGCGGACCCTGGCCGTGGGGCAGACCGGAGATTTCACCGTGACGTTTCCCGACGACTTTCCCGATGAAGACAGACGGGGCGAGATCCAACATCTCCGAATAACACTTCAGGCCCAGAAAGAGAAAGAAACCCCCGAGCTCACGGACGAGTTCGCAAAAACCCTCGGGGACTTCGAGAACCTCGAAACCCTCACCTCCAGAGTTCGGGAAGATCTGGAAAGGGAGGCTGAGGAGCAGGCCGAGGGGGCCGTACGAGCTCAGCTCACGGAAAACCTCATCGAAGCGAATCCCTTCGAAGTTCCGCGGTCCATGGCCGAACGGTATATGGACTCGGTGCTGGGAGATACCTCGAAGGTGAACCCCGAGATCCTACTCGAAACCAAGGAAAAACTCCGGCCCGAGGCGGAGAAGGCGGTAAAACGGATTCTCGTCGTGGACAGGGTGGCCGAGCTCGAGAGCCTGAAGGCAACGGAGGACGAGGTGGATGACAGGGTACAGGAGATCGCCGAGAAGAACGACGCGAAACCGGCTAAGGTCTACGCGGACCTCCAGAAAGCCGGTAACCTCGCGGCCCTCGAACGTGAGATCACAGAGAAGAAGGTCTTCGAATTCTTGAAGAACCAATCCACCATAAATCAGGAATAACATGCCAATCTTTCCGCCCTATGTAATTGAGCGCACCAGTCGGGGTGAACGCAGCTATGACATATTCAGCCGGCTCCTCATGGACCGAATCGTGTTTCTTGGGAGTGCCATCGACGACAACGTAGCCAACATCATCATAGCTCAGCTCCTCTTCCTCGACGCGGAGGATCCGGAAAGGGACATCTTCCTCTACATCAACTCACCGGGTGGGAGCGTATACTCGGGGCTGGCGGTCTATGACACCATGCGTCACCTGAGGGCGCCCGTTTCCACGTTCTGTGTGGGGATGGCCGCCTCCATGGCCGCAGTTCTGGTTGCGGCAGGGGAGAAGGAAAAACGCGCGGCCTTACCGAACTCTCGAATCATGATTCACCAACCGTCATCGGGAGCCCATGGCACCGCGGCTGATATCGAAATCGCGGCGAAGGAGATCCTCCACGTCAGGGGGAGGCTCAACGAGATCCTGGCGCTGCACACCGGTCAGCCCACTGAGCGGGTCGCCGAAGACGTGGACCGGGACCGGTTCATGAGTCCGGAAGAGGCGAAGGTTTATGGGATTATCGATCGAATCCTGGAACCCGGGGATCCGGGCCGGGAGCCGACCAAACCGGTGGATTCGGATCACCCGGAAGAAGATTAGGAACCGACGCAACCAACGTTTGATCGGGAACGATCTCCGATCCGGAGGAAGCCATGAGCGTGACGGGCGACAAACACCTTCGATGCAGCTTCTGTGGGAAGTCCAAGGATAGCGTAAAGAAGTTCATATCCGGGCCTTCCGTGTATATCTGTAACGAGTGTGTCTCCCTCTGTAATGAGATCCTTGCGGAAGAGGAGGAGCGGGAAGCCGTAGAGGCTCAGGTTCCCTCCCCGACTCCCATGGAGATCAAGGACATTCTCGACCAGTACGTCATCGGCCAGGATGAGGCCAAACGGGCTTTGGCCGTATCGGTATACAACCACTACAAACGGGTGAACCATCAGGGGGTTCTGGACGAAGTCGAGATCGAGAAAGCCAACATCCTCCTCATGGGCCCCACGGGCGTCGGGAAGACCCTGCTGGCCCAGACCCTCGCCCGGATGCTCCAGGTCCCCTTCACCATCGCCGACGCCACCACACTCACCGAGGCGGGGTACGTCGGGGAGGACGTGGAAAACATCCTTGTCCGTTTGCTTCAGGCTGCCGACTTCAACATCGGGGAAGCAGAGCGGGGTATCGTATACATCGACGAGCTGGACAAGATCGCCAGAAAGTCGGAAAACCCCTCCATCACCCGAGATGTATCGGGGGAGGGCGTGCAACAGGCCCTCCTCAAGATCTTGGAAGGTACGGTTGCCTCCGTTCCCCCCCAGGGTGGCAGAAAGCACCCACAGCAGGAGTATATCCAGGTCGACACCCGGAACATCCTGTTCATCTGCGGGGGAGCCTTCGACGGACTCGAAAAGATCGTCGAAGCCAGGATTGGAAAGAGGCAGATCGGGTTCACTGGGAAAGATGTCGAGGCGACTCGTGAGGACATCCTGGGTCTCGTGGAGCCAGAGGACCTCCAGCGCTACGGCTTGATCCCGGAACTGGTGGGACGACTTCCGGTCACGGTGCCCCTAGACGAGCTCGATGAGGTCGCTCTGACCAGGATCCTTCAGGAGCCCAAGAACGCCTTAATCAAGCAGTACACGAAGATGTTGGAGTTGGAGGATGTCGGTCTGACGTTCGAACCTGCCGCCATCGAGGCCATCGCGGCAAAAACCCTGAACCGGGGCTCTGGCGCCCGGGGCCTCAGAGCGGTCATCGAAGACCTCATGAGGGACATCCTTTTCGAGATCCCTTCGCGGGTCGACGTCAGAGAAGTCGTGATTACGAAGGAGAGCGCGGAGGAGAAAGTGCCGCCCCTTCTTGTCCTTCGCCCGGAGGTGGAGAAGAAAGAAGCCTAGGGATCTTTCCGCGCCATCTGTTCCGTCCTACCATACTCGCCGCAGGGGTCCGTTATCTTTGGGCCTCGGCGGCGTTTCTTCCGGAGCTCGGCCCCGGTCGGGGGAGACTCCCCATTTAGCTCCACCCTCAACAGAGCACTGGAATGGCGACCCTTCACCGGATCGATGGACAGGTAGAAATCCCTGAGCAATTGCCGGTGGTGGCACTCCGTGATCTCGTATTCTTCCCTTATATGGTGCTCCCGCTCCTGATTGGGAGGTCCGCGTCGGTGGTGGCCCTGGAAGAGGCAGAAAAGGGGGACGGCCTTCTCCTTCTCGTGGCCCAGAAGGACGCAGACGTAGAGGACCCGGTGGCAAACGACCTTCACCTACTGGGCACGGTGATACGGGTCATCCAGACCACGCGCCTTCCCGACGGGACCGCCCGTGTGGTGATGGAAGGTTTGGGCCGAGCACGGATCGAGGAGTTCGTGCCCTCGAACACCGGATTCCGAGCCCGGGTCGCTCTCGCACCCGGAGCTGAAAGGGAGGACCCCGACGCCGTCACGGCAGAGCTTGAAGCCCTCGCCAGGAAGGTACGGCGGCTTTTCGACGACTACATCGAAGCCAACGAAAGGCTTCCCAGGGAGCTGTCCGGGACGGTGGCAGCCGTACAGGACCGGGTACGCCTGGCTCACCTCGTTTCCGGACATCTCCTCCTCTCTGCCATGGAGAAGCAGGAGCTTTTGGAAGCTCTCCAGCTTGGGAATCAGTTGGAGATCCTCCGACAGATCCTGGTGAGGGAGTTGGAAATCTTCCGGATAGAGGAAAAACTGGACGAGCAGATCCAGCACCAAATGGATTCCGGGCGACGCCAACTTTATCTGCAGGAACAGCTCAAGGCCATCACGAAGGAGTTGGGATCCACCGAAGGAGAGATGGGCGAGCTGGAGGCTTTCCTCCGCCAGACTCCCCTTCCCCCGGAAGCGAAGGAGAGAGCCGAAAGGGAGTTGGATCGCCTCAAGCATCTCAGCCCCGTAGCTCCCGAGGCCGCGGTGATCCGAACCTATCTGGATTGGATTCTGGGCCTGCCTTGGATGAGGAAGAGCGAAGACAATCTGGATGTAGGGCATGCATCAGAAATTCTCGAAGAGGCCCACTACGGCTTGACCGAGGTCAAAGACCGAGTCCTGGACCACATCGCTGTCCTCTCCCTCGTGGGGGACCTCCAGGGCCCCATCCTCTGCCTTGTCGGCCCACCCGGGGTGGGAAAGACCTCCCTCGGGAAAAGCATTGCTACGGCCCTGGGACGAGAGTTTGTTCGAGCGTCCCTCGGCGGGGTCAGGGATGAGGCTGAGATCCGGGGACATCGACGCACATACGTCGGCGCCCTCCCGGGCCGGGTGGTGCAGGGGATGCGAAGATCGGGGACCCGGAATCCCATCTTCCTCCTCGATGAAGTGGACAAGCTTGCCCGGGATTTTCATGGAGATCCGGGAGCTGCCCTTCTGGAGGTTCTGGACCCAGAACAGAACCGAACCTTCACCGACCACTACCTCGAGCTGGAGTTCGACCTTTCGGATGTTCTGTTCATCGCCACGGCGAACACGCTGGCCGGGATCCCTGAGCCTTTGAGGGACCGGATGGAGGTCATCCGGATTCCCGGATACCTCACCACCGAGAAAAAGACCATTGCCAGGAGGTTCATCTGGCCGAAACAGGCCAAGAAGCACGGCCTGGGCTTGAATACTGATGGCATTTCCGACGAAGGACTGGACCTGATCATCGGGGAATACACCAGGGAAGCGGGCGTTCGAGAGTTGGAACGCCGGATCTCCGGAGTTGCCCGAAAGTTGGCGAGGAGCGTTGCCGAGGGGGACAGGTCGGTCGAGAGCCTCCGGACCGTGAACCGAGAGGAAGTCAAGGAGCTCCTTGGACCACCCCCCTATACGCCGGAGCCCCGTGAGGAAGGGATGGGCCGGGCAGGAATTGCCAATGGCCTGGCCTGGACGGCGGCCGGAGGAGAGATCCTGGATGTCGAGGTCGCGGTCGTCCCCGGCTCCGGGAAAATTCAACTTACAGGTACCCTGGGAGAGGTAATGAAGGAATCGGCCTTCGCGGCCGTGACCTACGCCCGATCCAGAGCGAACCTGTTCGGACTCAGTCCGAACTTCCATGAGGAAGTGGATATCCATATCCACATCCCGGAAGGTGCTACTCCAAAGGACGGACCTTCGGCGGGGATCACCATCGCTGTGGCCCTGATTTCTGCCCTGACCGATGTACCCACCCGTTCCGATGTTGCCATGACCGGAGAGATCACACTCCGTGGTCGGGTACTGGGGGTCGGCGGTGTGAAGGAAAAAGCCGTGGCAGCCTTCCAGGGAAAGATCAAAAGGGTCCTCCTGCCCAACACCAATGCCGGGGATCTGGAGAGGATTCCGGACGAGGTAAAGGACGGTGTGGAATTCCTTTTGGTCCGGACCATGGATGAGGTTTTGGAGGGGGCCCTCCTCACAATGCCTTTCGGCCGGGGCGAGGCAGCTACGAACGAGTTCCTGGACGGGACACAGGGGCCGGGGGTTCAACTGTCCCAGTGATAATCCGGTCGGTGGAATTCGCTGGATCGGTAGCCTCCCCGAAGAATCCACTACCCGGAGATCTCCCGCAGGTGGCCTTCTCGGGGAGGTCGAACGTTGGGAAGTCGTCCCTGATCAACACCCTCCTGCGGCGGACCCGGAAAAAGGTCGCCCACGTCTCGTCGAAGCCGGGGAAGACCCAGATGTTGAACTTCTATCGGGTGAACGATCGGTTCTTCCTGGTGGACCTCCCGGGGTTTGGTTATGCGAAGGCCCCGGGTCCGGTTCGGGACAGCTGGAAACGCCTGGTGGAGTGGTACCTGGCTTCACCCGATGGACCTCGAGGCGTCGTACACCTGGTGGACGGTCGGCACCCGCCCTTCAGGCTTGACCAGGAGATGATGGAGTACCTGGGCGAATTGGGTGTGCCGGCCCTGGTGGTTCTCACCAAAATGGACCGTGTCCCGAAAGGGAAACGAGAGAGGACGCTTAAGAAGGCCGCCGGGGACCTCGGCCTCGCTGCGGAACAACTCTTACCCTTTTCCTCTAAGACAGGTGAGGGACGCGACTCTCTTCTCGAAGCCCTGGACCACCTTCTTCCCTCCGAAAATTCCTGACCGGGGTCCTGAAGCGGAAACCAAGCCGGAGGCGTTATGCTTACCACAGCTTTCACGCTGTTCGTATCGGCGGCCCTGCTGGCCGGATGTGGCGTTGGAGTCTCCGATGCCGTCGGTGAAGCGCCAACGCCCGGGGGTTCGCCGGAAACACCCCAGGAGGTCCCATCCACGATGGTGCCTCCCGGCTACGGCACCCTGCTCCAAGACCAGATCTCCCTCAGACTCCAGAGCGGTAGACTCCTTATCAATGTTACCCCGCTGGACGAGGGGCTGATACGCCTCACCGCGCCAGACACCTACAAGAGGCTCAAAGGCTTGGCAGAGGTGCATGGCCCCCGGGCGACCAGGACGGGGAGGGCCTCCGAGTCCAGCCTGTTCCTCGTGAGCCTATTCAGTTACCAACCAGACGTCACGTACGAACCGGAAGACCTCCAGTTGGTGAACCGAGGTCTTCGGCTTCGCCCCGAGGGCATCGCACCCATCACTCCCTCCTGGGGCACACAGAGGCTCGGGCAACAGGAAGCCAGGATGGCGGTCTACGCCTTTTCCGGGGGGATCGAGTGGGAGTCGGAGTTGGTGGCCGAATACCAGCAACTGCGGAACGAGAGTTGGCGAGATCAGGTTTTCCCGCTGGTTCAGGCAGAAAAGGCCAAGGTGAGGGCCAGGGCGGGGG
>JABDNZ010000317.1 GCA_013043565.1 Gemmatimonadota bacterium
GGGGTAGGTAGACCAGGTCCATCACGGCCCCGGCCCTCCCCAGACGTCGCAGGTCGAAAGGAAGGGGGTCCTCAGGATCCAAACCCAGCCGGGTCGTGTTGACCACCAGATCGTAGGCCTGATGGTCCGCTTTCCGAGCATCGTCCAATACCCGGGCCCTGGCTCCCCCAATCCGCCTGGCCACCACCCGAGCCCGATCCCGGGTCCGGTTCAGGAGATGAACCTCTTCCACACCGCCATCCATGAGGGCGACCAGGCAGGCTCGGGCGGCTCCGCCGGCCCCTAGCATCAGGACCCGTTTCCCGCCGGGAGGGCCACCCAGGAAAGCTTCCAGCGCCCGGGAGAATCCCTCCACATCCGTGTTGTCCCCGTGGATCTGGCCGTCCTGGAACCAAAACGTGTTGCAGGCACCCGTCCGCTTCACCGCCTCCGACCGGACATCCACCATGGTGGCGGCCTTTTCCTTGTGCGGCAGGGTGATATTCCCGCCTCCGCCACTGGTCGCCAAACCCCGTACCGATCCCACCATCTCGTCCAGTCGAGTTCTCAGAGCCACATAAACCCCGTCCAAGCCCAGCTCCCGCATGGCAGCGTTCTGAATGATGGGTGAGGATGAGTGGTCGACAGGATCACCGATCAGAGCGAGGACCCGAGTTCGAGAGCTGATTCTAGGCGTCATTCTTCCCGACTCTCCACAAGTCTCCTCAAAGCCATGTTCACATACCGTTCCAAGGTTCGATAGGTCTCGTCATACCGTTCATCGTCCCCCCCGAAGGGATCCGGAACGGCTAGAGGGTGTCTCGACGTAGTTCCGCTTTCCTCCCCCTCCCCGAAGGCGAAAGCGCCCAGCAAAGCCACCTTTCCTACACCTCCCAGCCGCTCGACCTGATCGAGGTGACCCGGGCTCATGACGAGAACCCAGTCGGCCCAACCCACCAGCTCCCTCGACAGGGGGGTGGAACGATGGGCGGAAAGGGATCGGCCGCGCCGGGCAGCGGTCCTCTGAGCCCCTCCGCTGGCTGGGGACGACTCGGCGGCATGCGTCCCTGCCGATCGGAACTCCAGGCCCTCGGCGAAGGCGTCCTGCGCCAGGCCTTCGGCGATCGTTTCAGCCATGGGGCTCCGGCAGGTGTTTCCAGTGCAAACGAACAGGATTCGCAGGGGCATCGAACCCCCGTTGAGGTCAGAGCTGCTCATGGATTCCTGGTAGGACACACTTCAAGCGGTCCACCTTGAGAGACCCTTCCCGGCGAACCACGGGCCTGGGTCCCGTACAGTCGACGATAGTGGACGGCGAGGACGGTGCCAGGGGCCCGCCGTCCAGGACCCAGAGGAGATCTCCCGCCCCCAGAATCCTTGCAGTTTTCAGAGCCTCGGGGGCCGTGAGGGCCGGAGGACCCCCCGGGGTGTTGGCGCTGGTGGAAACCAGCGGGCCGTTCACGGCCTCCACGACCGCTTTGGCCACCGGATGGGGGCTGACCCTGATGGCCACTCCACCCCCCTCACTACGGACTCCTTCCGGGAACCGACCTTCGGGATCCTCGAGGATCAACGTCAGGGCTCCGGGCCAAAAGACCCCGGCCAATTCCCTGGCGTCAGGCCCCCAACGTAGCTCGGGAACGGACTCCGCGCTCGGCACGAGAAGGAGGAACGGTTTCTCCGGGCCTCGGTCTTTGAGGCGTTGAAGCTCCATCAGGGGAGCCTTTTCCGGAACGCCGCCAAAACCGTAAACCGTCTCGGTGGGCATGGCCACCAATCCTCCTGCCAGGAGGTGGGAGGCCACCTCCCGCAGCCTTTCAGGATCCGGGCCCCACCTCAGGTCCAGCTCCCTCGGGCCCACTACCTGCCCCTCTGCCGAAGGTAGTGCTCCGCCAGGGGAAGATCCTCGGGTCGGGTCACCTTCAGGTTTTCGGGACTCCCCGGGACCATTCGAACCTCTCCCCCCAAACGCTCCACCAGAGCCGCGTCGTCGGTGTCGGAAATGCCAACACTCATCGCCGATTCATACGCTCTGAAAAGGAGATCTCGTGGGAAGATCTGTGGGGTTTGGGCGTGCCAGATCCTCGCTCGTGTGAGGGTTTCCGACACAGTGTTGTCGGGTTCGACAGTCTTGAGTGTATCCACTGCGGGCCATCCGGCCACGGCCCCCCGGGTGGGCCCCACGGCCTCGAGGCAGCGATCGATGATGCTCCGGTCCATCAGGGGCCTGGCTGCGTCGTGGACCGCCACCAGATCCACCGAGGTGGGCAGAGCTTGAAGGGCACACCAGACCGATTCCCCCCTGGAGGCCCCTCCCAGGACCAGCCTCACCCTGGGATCCAGCTCCTTCAGCCAGGACGGGGGGGAGCCATGGTCCTGCGCCCCCAGGGCGATCACCACGGACCCCAGCTGGGGATGTTCCAGGAAGGGGCGCAGGGAATGGAGTAGGAGGGGCTCTCCGGCGAGCTCCAAGAAAGGTTTCCTGGCGCCTCCCATCCGCACACCCCCCCCCGCGGCGGGGATGGCGACCCCCAAGATGGGGCGCACGGGGGATCCTTCTCGTTCGGGAATAGTCAAGACCGACCTGCTGTCCTCAGAAGGGGTCTCCTGGCATGGGGCTCGTGCCGGTTTCCTCCAGCTCCTGAGACGTGACGGAATCGAAGCGGGTGTAGGCCTTGTGGAAAAAGAGGTCCACAGAGCCGGTCGGGCCGTTTCGCTGCTTGGCGATGGCCAACTCCGACTTGCCCTCCAGGGAGTTTCCATCCTTGTCTACCGGGCCAAGGTAGTATTCCGGCCGGTACAGGAACATGACCAGATCGGCATCCTGCTCGATGGACCCCGACTCCCTCAGATCCGAAAGCTGTGGCCGGCGATCCGTTCTCTGTTCCGGGGCCCTGGAAAGCTGGCTCAGGGCCACCACCGGCACCTCCAATTCCCTGGCCAACGCCTTCAGGCCCCGGGAAATCTCACTCACCTCCTGAACCCGGCTCTCGGTGCGGCGATGGCCCGCCATCAGCTGCATGTAGTCGATGATGAGGAGCCCCAGGTCCGTCTCGGCTTTCAGCCTTCGGGCCTTCGCGCGCATCTCCAGGACATTCGAGCCGGGAGAGTCGTCGATCCAAAGCGGGGCGGTGTTCAGGTGCCCGGCGGCAGCCGCCAGGCGCTGGTATTCGTCGGCCGTGAGTTGGCCTCTCCTGAGGCGCTGGCTGTCCACCCTACCCTCTGCGCACAGAAGCCGCTGGACCAACTGCTCCTTGCCCATCTCGAGGGAGAAGATGGCTACCGGCGTGTTGTGCTCGATGGCCGCATTCTGGGCCACGTTCAGGACCCAGGAGGTCTTCCCCATGGAAGGCCGGGCCGCCACGATGGCCAGCTCTCCCTTTTGGAGGCCGGAGGTCATTCGATCGATGTCGGCGAACCCGGTAGGCACACCGGTCAATCCTGTCTTGGATTCCTGCAGCTTTTCGATGTGTTCGAAGGTGGGCCAGAGGATTTCCTTGATCCAGACGAAGCCTGTCCGGTCGTGACTCTGGGCGACCTGGAAAACCCGCTGTTCGGCCTCGTCCAGTACCTCCTCCACCTGCCTCTCACCCTGGTCGTAAACGTCTCGAATGATGCTCGAGGCCGCTTCGATCAGGTTCCTGAGGAGGGCTTTCTCACGTACGATCTTGGCGTGGTATTCGATGTTCGCCGCGGTCGGGACGGCGTCCAGGAGCTCGGCCAGGTAGGGCAGCCCACCGGCCGCATCCAACTCTTCGGTCTTTTTCAGCTCTTCGCTCAGCGTAATGACGTCGATCACGTCTCCCCGCTCGAAGAGGCGGGTCATGGCACGGAAGAGCCGCCGGTTGGCCTCCCGGTAGAACATGGAGTCCCGAACCACCTCCACCGCCTTCGCCACGGCGTCACGATCGATGAGCATCCCGCCCAGGACCGAGAC
>JABDNZ010000320.1 GCA_013043565.1 Gemmatimonadota bacterium
CCTTGAGACCCAACGCTCGCAGGGTTTCCACTCGGTCCGAGTCGTGCTCCAGGACCGTGGGTTTGATTCCGTTGGCCCGGAGGAACCGACCCGTGACGCTCCCCATGCGCCCGAACCCCACGATGATGACCTCCCCCTCCTCGTCGATCTGGTCCGCCGGTGCTTCCGTCGATTCCTTGGTACCGAATCTTGGCTGGACCATCCGCTCGTTGATGACCATGAGGATCGGGGTGAGGGCCATGGAGGTAGCCACGACGGCGATCAGAAGGCTCAGCGTGTCGGCGGGGATCAGCTGGAGTTGCCCAGCGAAGGAGAAGAGGACGAAACCGAACTCCCCGCCCTGAGCGAGGGCGAAGGTGAATAGGAGGTTCTGATCCAGACCCATTCCAAAAATCCGCCCCAAAAGGAATAGAACCACAGCCTTTACAAGAACCAGACCTCCAACCAGGAGGGCAATTGTCCCCGGGTCCCGGCCAATCAGCCCAAAGTCCACCGAAGCACCGACCGCGATAAAGAAGACCGCCAAGAGCAGGCCCTTGAACGGGTCGAGGTCCACCTCCAACTCGTGGCGATACTCGCTGTTCGCCAACACCACTCCGCCCAAGAAAGCCCCCAGAGCGGGACTGAGCCCCACCTGAGCCATCAAAAGGGCGATCCCGATGATCAGGAGGAGTGCGGCAGCGGTAAACAGCTCCCGAAGGTTGGTGCCAGCGATGACCCGGAAAGCCGGTCGGACCAGGTACCGCCCCAAGAGCACAACGGCCACGACGGCTCCGAATACCATGACTGTTTGGCCGCCGGCGGAGAGTCCATCGGCCCAAGTAGCGGAATGGGAGGCGGCTTGCCCAACCCCCTCGGCCATTCCGTCCATCGCTGCCTCTGTCCCGGGTTGATGGCTGCCTGGCTCGGAAACAACGCCTCCGGCAACCGCCAGAAGTGGAAGGATGGCCAGCATAGGCACGAACGCCATGTCCTGGAACAGGAGTACGGAGAAAGCCGTCTGCCCACCCTCGGACTTCATGAGTCCCTTTTCCGAAAGGGTCTGGAGTACGATGGCCGTCGAAGACAGGGAGAGGGTGAGGCCCACCGCCAGGCTGGCCTGCCAGGGGAAGCCCACCGCGACCGCGATCGACGCGATCAGAACGGTGGTGGCCGCGACTTGAAGTCCACCGGTACCGAGGATAGGCCGCCGGAGCCGCCAAAGAAGGGCAGGCTGCAGCTCGAGGCCAATGATGAAAAGCATCATCACGACACCGAACTCGGCAAACTGAAGGACGTCCTTTCCCTCTTCCCCTATCAGACCGAACCCATAGGGGCCGATGACCATGCCGGCGATGAGATACCCCAGGACCGAGCCGAGCCCCATCCTCTTGGCGATGGGGACCGCGATGACGGCCGCGGCGAGATAGACAAACGCCTGGAAGAAGAATCCCTGCCCATGCATGGCGGCTACGGCCTCCGAACGATTTGGTCGAGGTCGGCGTTCAATCGCGGATAGGTCTGAGCCAACTCTACATCTACCAGCCCGTCTCGAATGGCCTCCAGCAGGCGTTCGTAGTCCCTGCCATGAGCCTCGATCTCCTCCGGAGTCATCCCGTGGGTTCCGTGGGCGACGAAGGGGGGCAGGAAGCGCATTCCGCAAAGCCGGGCTGTTTGCTCGATGGGGGCCAGGAGCTCCCGCATGGTGAATCGATTGTGGCCCTCCGGCTTGTAAGCGTCTTCCCGGCCCCCGGTGGTGATGACGTTGAAGAGTGTCTTTCCTCGCAGGGCCGTACCATGGCTCCCGTAGGCCCAGCCATGTTCCAGGACCAAGTCCTGCCACTCCTTCAGAATGGCCGGAGTGCTATACCAGAAAAAAGGATGTTGGAGCACCACGGAGCCATGGGCCAGGAGAAGTTCCTGCTCGGTGGCTACATCGATGTCGAAGTCGGGATAAGCCTCATACAGGTCATGGAACGTCACGCCCTCGACCCTTTTCGGAGCCTCGGAAAGAACCCTGTTTACTCGAGACCTTTGGAAAGCCGGATGGGCAAAGAGCACGAGAACACCAGTTCCGCTGCCCATGGAGTCCATCGGTCCCCGATCGGTTCTGTTTGATCCATCGGTCACTTCAGAATCTCCAGGATAACCTCTCGGCGGTGTGCGAAGATTCGCGCCACCTTTCGACGGACGAATGGCAAGGCCCATTCGCCCAAGGGCCAGAACGGAAGGCGGTAATCCACCTGGTCCCTCATGAGTGTACCATACTCGGTGGGCTCGAAGATGTGCCGATGGATCCAAGTGTGATAGGGCCCCCGCAGTTGGCGGTCGGTGAATGACCTGGGTTCATTCCATTCGGAAATCTCCGTGCGCCAGCGCATCGGGACCCCTTCCAAACGCAGGCGGTAATCGATGAGGGTGCCCTGGCCCATCTTGATGGGAAGTGGTGTCAAGATCTCGAACTTGAGCTCGGGGGGGGTGATGCGCTCCAGGTTCTCCGGGGCCGCGAAGAAAGGAAACACCTCTTCCGGCGTCCTCGAGATCTCCGTTACCGTCTCGAACCTGCGGAGCCCCCACTTCTTGGGGAGAGACGATCGGATCACTTCTTTTTCTCGGGTAACACCAGCCCCACAAACCCCTTCCGGTATTCCCGGAGTCGTTCCCGGCGGGAGCGGGGGTGGGTTCGCCGGTAACTGATCCAGTCCCGAAGCTCAGGGACGGTCGCAACCCAATACAGGACATTGGCCGCTAGAGCGAACATGGTTTCGGGGCCCAAGCCGAACCTCCACCAGAACCAGGGGATCAAAAAGACCGGGGACATCACGTAGGACAGGTACGGGTCGGCAAGGATCACCAAACCTACCACCGAGGAAGCCACCATGGTGGCTGGAATCGCGGTCCAGTCCACGAGGAGGAGGACCCCGAAAAGGGGGGACATCCCTCGCCCACCCTTCAATCTGTGCCAAATGGGAAAATTGTGACCTGCGATCACCGCAGCGCCGGCCACAAGGTCCAGACTGGTGCCAGGAAACAGCAGTCGCAACGCAAGGACCGGGAGAACCCCCTTCACCATGTCCAACATGGAAACCGTGCAACCCGGCCCGGCCCCCGTCCTCATGGCCACGGACGTGGCGCTCACCCCCTGGTACTCCAGGGTCACTCCATCGTCGAGATGGAAGGGCGTTTTGGATAGGTCCTCTCCCGGTGACACCCGACGCCCGACGAAACGGGCAGGGCTGATACTCCCTACCAGGTACCCGACCAGCGCCGCCAGGAGGAAGCTCAGGCCATTGTCCATCGTACCTCTCCGGAAAAGCCGTCAACGTGAATCCTGCAACCGTCTGGAATCCGGGTCGCCTGATCCACCGAGACGACACATGGAATCCCCATCTCGCGAGCCACGATGGAGCTGTGGCTGAGCATGCCCCCGGCTTCGGCCACCACCGCCGAGGCACGGGCAAACATGGCCGTCCATGCCACGTCCGAGAAGGGAATCACAATGATATCCCCGGGCTCCACCCGGTGATGCTCCTCTACCGTTTTGATCACCCGGGCGGTTCCTGCGGCCACGCCCCGGGAGGTGGCCAGACCGGTAAGCCGATGACCCGGATCCGCAGGCGGCGCCGGGGTGAACGTATCGCCATAGATAATCTCGGGCATGGTCAAATCGGCCAGCTCCTCCATCTCCTTGCGGCGCTCCGCTACCAGGCCGCCAACATCATCCCCTTCGCCACCCATGGCGGCCCTGAGTTCGTGAACAGTCAGAAAGAAGACGTCGTCCGGCTCCGGAAGGGCCTCCCGCTCTACCAACCGCCGACCCATCTCCAGGAAGATGCCTCGGTGTAGACCGTACCCCCTCGTGTACACATAGCTGACATGCTCCCGAGCCACCCGAAAATCAGCGGCCGCTCTAGCCGCCCGCCGGAGTCCGGACGGTAGTTTCTGCTCGTGGACCTTCACTTTCCCCCTGGAAGCGACAATGGAAAGCACCCCTGCTGGGTTCTCCCGCCACGGCAGACTGGAAAAATCGTTTCCTGAGTCGGACAGATGGCCGAACCGGTCGAGAAACTCGGTCAGGCCCGGGAGCAGGATGGGATCGGCATCCCCACCTGGCCGTTCCTTCTGGGGAAGTGCCTGGAACGTCGCAGCCAACTCATCCAGATGCGGGTTGGGGTCAAAAGCAGCGAGTCGTGGATCCCCGAAAGCTGGGTCGACAGCCTCCGAGTCTTCACCCGCCGCCGCCGCCTTCAATCGAAAGCGACGATGATAGAAGCTCATGAGGAGAGGGGCCACGATGTTGGCGAACGCGGCTCGCTTGGACAGCTCCCCCAGATCGTCGATGCGTGCAAGTAAGCCTTCGTCCGTAAGCCCGGCCGGGTCCTCACCCTCGATTTCGCCGAATGACTCTTGGAGCCTGCTTAGCTCCCGTTCCAGCTCCCGTCGGTACCAAGCCAAGCGCCAGCCGACCTTCGCCATGCGGGGCAGATGGCGAAAAGCCTTCAAACCAGGTCGGAAGCTGGGTCGGTCGTCGCCACCCTCGAGGCCCATGAGCACCTCGAGGAGGTCCCGGCGCATGCCCAGTGCCTCGAAGATCTCTCCCACGGCCCGCATGTTGAAATAGGCCCGGTACGCGAAGGATCGGGCGAGGTCGTCAGGTGTGAGGTCGTTGGGCCCGATAAGGGAAGTGAACAGCTCGATCCATGCGGAGTTCACGACCGGAACGTTGATGGACCAAACCAAGGGCTTGATCATTCCCGGAAGGACTTCTCTGGAGATCCGGTTGGAGTAGACCGGTACCGGTCCGCCCGTCTGGGGTCGTACCTGGAGGGCGAAGACCTCCCGGCCATCGTGGGCCCATTCCACGTCCACCGGGGAGCCGCGCTGCTTGGCGATGAGAGCTACGAGGTCTGCGGCCTCTTCCGCCACGGAAGGGTCCCGGCCCTCGGGGCGGGTCGTCCAGGCGCCCCAGCGACGAATCCAGCGATGAGGGATGACCCGACCGGCGACCAGGCCCTCCCCGAGGCCATCCACCTCCTCGACGACGATCTCGTCCAATCCCGTCATGGGGTTTCGGGAGAAAGCCACGCCGGACCGCTCGGCGTGGACAAGCTCCTGCACCACCACGGCCATTTGGAGATCAGTCGGCTCGACACCGGCGTGCTGGAAATACACCGGGGGCGGATCGCTCACCGATGCCCGCACTCGCTCCACCGCGTCGGCGACCTCCTGGAGTCCTTCCACGCCGAGCACCGTGGCGAACTGACCGGCGAAGGACCACTCGGACCCATCCTCCACGTTGGCCGAGGAGCGGACGGCATACCGGATACCCGGCCGTACAAAGGGCCTCAAGCCAGAATCGATCTCATCCTTTCCGGCCTCAGGCATGACCACAACGGCGTCAGGAACCGAATGGCCTTTCTTGAGAAGCCAACGCAGGGACGCCGCCTTCGCGCCGGCGGCTTCTGCGGTCTTTAAGAGAGGGACAACCTGGCGACGCATCGTGATTCGCCTACCAAAAAGCAACTCCGATTGTCAGGCCCGCTCTCAGCTCGATCGTGTCGTACCGACCGTTGAAGTCCTCCAGGAAGTCCTGGTAGGATTCGCTCTCCTTTACGAACGTAGGCGGTTCCCCGCCTTTTTCCGCATCCGGCGCCAGGAGGGTCAGGCCAACGCCCGCGGAAACCCCGAACACGAGCCGACCCTTGAAGAACCTGTAACCCACCATCGAGTCGAGAGACGACGACCAGTCCGTCGCATCGATGGGATCGGGGGCGCCACCAGGTGGTTGGGAGAGAGCTTGCATTGGCCCAGGGGCGGCTTGGTATACCGAGTTGGGTCGGTCAGGGAACGAGCCCCCCGGAGGTCCGGTGGGGGGAAAGAAGGTCAGTAGCCACGAGAGGCGATCGGCCCGAATGTCGCCCTCGACAAAAAAGCCGGGCCTGCTGGTCGAAGGATACCAGCGGAGGCCCAGGCTCCCACCAAAGGCCTCATAGTCGGAGGTCATGGTTGTTCCTTCAAAGAGGCCGTCGAAAATCCCGAGGGAGGCCCGGAGTCCAACAGATGAATGGAGGGCTTTTTCAAACTGGAGCTCATAATAGCCAAAGAAGGCTGGGAGGAGGTTCGCTTCCACTACGAAGCGGGGTGCTCCGGTTTGCTGCATTTCGACCTGGGGCTGCGTATCGTCGGCCCAAGGCTGAGCCATCTGGCCGGCAAGGTTCTGAGGTGGTCCCAGCGGAAAGAGCAAGGCAAACAACAGGGGCACAAATGAGAAACCACACAAGTCGAGGGAAATCCGCATACGGACGACGCTCCTTCCTGAAGGGTTACACCAGTGCTGTAAGGGTCTGACCACGCTGAATTGCCCGGTTTTCGGGCAAAACCTTGGGGGCCAAGGTATATTCACGCCTACGTTCGGCCAAAGTTCAGGTTCGGGACTGTAGTCAGGCATTCGACGCACAAAAGGTGCCAAGCCCGAATGCCTGTCAGCAAAGGGAAAACAAACATGCTTCGACCGATTCTTCGCGGATTCCTCTTCTTGGTTTGCGGGTACCTTCTCGTCCCGGGCGGGATGCTGGTTGCCCAAGAGGTACCCCGGTTCCAGGTGGAGTTGGAGGTGGGACCGGTGTGGCAGGGCCGCAACAACGTTCAGATTCCCAACGAAGCGCCGGCCACTCGATTCTCCCTGAAGGACCTGGCGGGACAGGGGCCCTGGCCGACAGGTCGCCTCTACCTGACCTGGAACCTGAACCAAAGGCATTCCCTTCGTGTCCTCCTGGCGCCTCTCACCATTGAGGAAACCGGAACCGTGGACGAGCCGGTCTCTTTTGCCGGCGCCGAATTCGACCCCGGCTCCCCCGTTCAGGGAACCTACCAGTTCAACTCCTGGCGGGTCGGGTACCGATACCGTTTTCTGGAACGGCAGGACCTGGACCTCAGAGTGGGGTTCACCGCAAAAATCCGCGATGCAAAGGTAGCCTTGGCGCAGGGGGAAACAGCCAGCAAGGACACAAACGTGGGTTTTGTGCCTTTGCTTCACTTCTCCGGAGATTGGCAAATGGCGGAGGGGGCCCACCTTCTCCTGGATTTTGACGGATTGGCCGGTGGCCCGGGCCGAGCCTTCGACGTCGGACTCAAAGTCGGTTTCGACCTGGGTGACCACTGGAGAATCGGAGGCGGATACCGAACCTTGGAGGGAGGAGCCGACGTGGAGACGGCCTACAATTTCGCTTGGCTCCACTACGGAGTGGTGTCCCTGACGTTCTTCCAGTGAGGGTCGTTTGAGCGGTCAGTCGTCCTAGCGGGATCCGTCCCAGCTCTGCAAGGTCGGAGCGAAGCTCCCATCCGGATAACCCTGGTCCTGCAGTTGCTGGTAGAGTCCCTCGAGGACCGATTCGGACAACTCAGGCTCACGGGCCAGGATCCAGCCGAACTTCCGATCCGCCGTTCCAACGAGGGCGTATTCGTAATCGTCCCCCAGACCAATCACCCTGTAGTCTCCCCAGACCGGCCGCCAGCCGAGGATGCTGAAGAAGCTGACCTTCAGAAAAGCGTTCGATTCCTTGTCTTCGATTCGAGCGAGTCCTTTTGTTTTGTCCTCGCTACCGTCTTCTTTCATGCACCGGTTGATCACATCGATTCGACCGTCATCACGCAGCACGTACTCGGCCGTCACGTTCCGGACGCATTGATCCTGAAAACCGTTGGGCACTCGGGCGATCTCGTACCATAGGCCCGCATATCGCTCCAGGTCCACGAAGTCTACCATCTTGGGGGGGCTGTTCTCCTGAGCGCCTGCGGGGATGGTGGGTACCGCCACGATGGCGGCCAACAACACCATCCCAAACCGGGCCCGTCGTGGGATCTCCATTCTACCTCCTGTTTTCCGGACTGTCGGCGAGGTCAGTAGCCATGGCATGGTCTCCCTCTTCGCCCGACCCCCCCTGAGTCGCACCTCACGTCCCATATCGAAAAAGGATCTAGACCTGTTGGTCCGTTCGTGCAAGGACGGAACGAATCCAGCGATTTCCGATGTTATTGGATAGGGTGCGGCGGTGTTGACGTCCTGACTACCTTCCTGGGTGTGGCTCCTCTGGTGCTCGAGAAGAGCGCACAAGCACGGTTTTTGATCCTGATCATGTCGGTCACGACCGGAGACTGGATGAATGAAGGGCCGTCTTTAATCCTGCCACGATGAGGAATCATGCCTATCTACACGGCTCGAGAGTTGTTGGACCGCAGGCGCACGAAGATCGTGGCGACCCTGGGGCCCGCCTCCTCAGGTGTTGAGATCCTACGTAGCCTGGTGGACGCTGGAGTGAGCGTCTTCCGGCTGAACCTGTCCCACGGCGATACACAGGCTCACGAAGAGATCTACCGGACCGCCAGGCGGATTTCCCATGAGGCCGGAAAGCCGATCGGAGTCCTAGCCGATCTTCCGGGCCCAAAACTCCGAATCGGCTCGTTCGAGCACGGATCCGTGGAGCTGGAGACCGGAGCAAACGTTCTCGTCACCACCCGGGACGTAGTGGGCAGCGATGGCGTCATCCCGTCCAAATACTCGGATTTGGCCCAAGACCTTTCCCCGGAGGACAACATCCTCCTGGATGACGGCCGGATCGAGCTCGAGGTCACCGAGATCTCCGGGAC
>JABDNZ010000321.1 GCA_013043565.1 Gemmatimonadota bacterium
AACGTAGGGTCCCCGAAGTTCACGTCGGACGGATCGGGCATCCTGATCACCATCGGGGATGAGGGTGACGGACATGTGGCTCGGGTGGATGTCGAGACGGGGGAGACCACCCGTCTCATCGACGGGAACATTCGGGCGAGCGGTTACTCTGCTGGTCCGGACGGCCTCCTGGCCACGGTCATTTCCGACTACCACACCCCAGGAGAGATCTACGTCCAGCGTGGGGCCGAGCGGGCCAGGCTGACCCACGTGAACGACTCGATCATGGCATCCCTCGAGCTGGCCGAAGTCCGGAATATTCACTTCAACTCGGCCGACGGAACCAAGATCGAGGGTTGGGTCTTCTTCCCGCCCGGCTTCCAAGACGGGCGACGGTATCCCACACTCCTGAGGATCCACGGTGGACCCAACGGAATGTACGGAGTGGGATTCAACACCGAGGCCCAGATCCTGGCGGCCAACGGCTACCTGGTTCTCATCACCAATCCCCGGGGGTCGTCGGGGTATGGCCGGGAGTTCGGCTTCGCCCTCTGGCAGAAATGGGGCATCCCCGACTTCGAAGACGTCATGGCGGGAGTGGACTACGTCATCGAACAAGGTTGGGCCGATCCGGACCGCTTGGGAGTCGGTGGGTGGTCGTACGGGGGCATTCTCACCAATTACGTCATCACCAAGACCGACCGGTTCAAAGGCGCCATCTCCGGAGCCAGCATGGGTCTCCTGGTGTCCAACTTCGGGCACGATCACTACCAGCTCGGGAACGAGCGTGAGTGGGGGAACCCCTGGGAGAGCCGAGAGATCTGGGAGGAGCTTTCTCCCTTCAACGGTATCGGGAATGTCACCACCCCCAGCCTTTTCATGGGCGGGGAGTCGGACTGGAACGTCCCGATCCTGAACTCGGAGCAGATGTACCAGGCCCTGAAGCGGCGGGGGATCGACACGCGGCTGGTGGTGTATCCGGGCCAACCCCACGGGTTGAGGATCCCGTCGTACAATGTCCATCGGTACAAGGAGTATCTGGCCTGGTACGACAAGTACGTGAAGGGTGAAACGATCCCGGACAACCGCTAGGGATGCGATTAAGACCACAGAGTCGAGGGAATCAGAGGATGAAAACCAAACGCGCCGTCGGCATCGTAGCTCTCCCGCTCCTGGGCGCCGCAGTCTTGTGGGGGATCGCCAACGCCAAGTCCGCCCCGGTCCGATGGGGATCGGATGGACACCGGATGGCCGCACAGGCCGCCCATGGGATCCTGCCGGAGAGCATGCCGGCGTTTTTTCGGGAAGCAAAAGGCCAATTGGAGTATTTGAGCCCCGAGCCGGATCGCTGGCGCATCGAGGATTTCACGGAAATGGACGAGGCCTGGAGGTACGACCACTACATCGACCTCGAGAACGTGCCGCCGGGCGCCTTGGACGCGTCGGACCGGTTCGAGTTCATCGAGGCTCTCTACGACGCCGGGATCGAGAGGCCCCAGCAGAACGTCGGGTTCCTTCCCTTCCGCATCCTGGAGATGCAGCAGCGCCTGACCTCCGGCTTCGCTCGATGGCGTCTCACGTCGGCCGGAACCGAGCGCGATTGGATCGAATCACGGGTTCTCAACGATGCGGGCATCATCGGCCACTATGTCGTGGACGCGGCTCAGCCCCACCACACCACGATCCACTTCAACGGTTGGGCCGATGACGCTCCCAACCCCCGGGGGTTCACGACCGACCGCGGGTTCCATTCACGTTTCGAATCTGGATTCGTCCGAGCCCATATCAATCCCAGGGACCTGACGCCGGGCCTCCCCCGGTCCCCTTCGAGATTGGGGAATGTGAGGAAGGCGATCTGGGAACACGTGGAGGCCAGCAACGCCACGGTCGAGCGGCTCTATCGACTGGAAAAAGAGTTCGGGTTCGAGCCGGATGGCCGGGCACACGCCGAAACAAAGGAGTTCGTCACGGAGCGACTCACCGCAGGAGCAGAGATGCTGGCCGCCGTATGGTGGACCTCCTGGTTGGACAGTGAAAGAGTGGCCGAGGCCATGAGGGAAGAGAGGCGGGGCCGGTGACCGACAACCCCCTCCTCGCCAACCAGTTCCAGATTCGCTTCAAAGACATCCATGCTTCCCACGTCGAGCCCGGCGTCAAAGCCATCCTCGGGGCGGCCCAGGCCCGGATCGAGACCTTGGCTCAGGATCCGGCGCCCAGGACCTACGCGAACACCATCCAGGCCCTGGATGAGATCACGCAAAGGGTGAGCGAGGCTCTCACCCCGATTCATCATCTTCTATCGGTGGCCGAATCCCCCGAGCTACGTGAGGCTTTTAACGCGGTCCTGCCGGAGATCACCCAGTTCTGGTCACGGCTGCCTCTGAACGAGGCTCTCTGGCACCAGGTGAAGACCTTCTCGGAACAAGCCGAAGCGAATGCCCTCGAGGGTCTCGAGGCTCGCCATCTGAAGAAGACGGTCCGTGAGTTTCAACGGGCAGGCGCGGAGCTCCCCCAGGAAAAGAAAACAAGGCTCGAAGGGATCCGTCTGGAGTTGGCGAAGCTCCAGAGGAAGTTCAGCGAGAACGTCCTGGACGCCACAGCCGACTATTCCCTCCTGGTGACGGAGACGTCCCGGTTGGAGGGGATACCGGAAGGGCCCTTGAGCAGATTCAGCGAGGAAGCCCGCACCCAGGGGATGGATGGATGGATCTTGAGCCTGGACCACCCCTCCTTTGAACCCGTGATGAAATACTGCCAAGACCGGGAGCTCAGAAGAGAGGTCTACCAGGCCTACGTTGGCCGATGTCGGGGCGACGAGTTCGACAACGTGCCCCTCATCCCCCAAATCCTGGCGCTTCGCCAGGAGCTCGCCCTGACTTTGGGATACCGGCACTTCCCGGACTACCGCCTCGAGGAAGCCATGGCGAAGTCCGGCGATAACGCAGTGGCCTTCGAGGAAGACCTCGTGGCCAGGACCCGGCCCTACTGGGAGCGAGACCTTGGTGAGCTCCGAACCCACGCAGCAGACTTGGGGATCGACGAGTTGGAGCCCTGGGACGTAGCCTTCGTCGCCGAATCACTGAGGAAGGAGAAGTACGATATCGACGACGAGCTTCTGCGTCCGTTCTTCCCCCAGGAAAGAGTCCTGACGGGGTTGTTCGAGCTGGTGAGGCGGATTTTCGGGCTCACCGTGTTCGAAGCCGAGAACGATCAGGTTTGGGATCCGGAGGTTCGGTTCTACGAGATCCGGGATGAGGGTGGCTTGTGGCTGGGCTCCTTCTATACAGACTGGCTGCCCCGAAAAGAGAAGCGCCAGGGGGCCTGGATGAACGCCTTCCGTTCCGGCGGTCCCTCGGAAGTTGGAGGCTTTAGTCCTCACCTGGGCTTCATCGCGGGGAACTTCTCCCCCCCCGAGAATGGAAAGCCCTCCCTACTCAACCACCGGGAGGTACAAACTGTCTTCCACGAATTCGGACATCTTCTCCACCACCTCACCTCACGGGTTCGGATTCCGGACCGAGGGGGACTGAACGTGGCATGGGACTGGGTAGAGCTCCCTTCCCAGATCATGGAGAACTGGACCCTGGAGGAAGAAGCTCTGACTCTCTTTTCAGGGCACTTCGAGACCGGCGAACCCCTCCCATCCGAGGTTCTGGACCGGATGATCGCAGCCCGAAGATTCCTCGGAGGATGGTACCAAATGCGTCAGCTCACGTTTGGGACCCTGGATCTCGCACTCCACCGTGACCTGGCGCCCCTGCTGGTTGACGTCGAAGACGGGGAGACCGATCCGGCTGGTAGGGTCCTGGCGTTCGTCGAAGACCGGCTCATGGACATGTCCCCCACGCCGACCTTCGCACGGAACCACATCCTGACCACCTTCTCTCACTTATTCAGCGGTGGGTACGCGGCCGGGTATTACAGCTACCTCTGGTCGGAGGTGTTGGACGCCGATGCCTTCACGCGGTTCAAGAAAGAGGGCGTCCTGAATCGGGATACGGGCCGGGCATATGTGGACGCAATCCTCTCGAGGGGGGACAGCGCCGAACCGGAGGCCCTGTTCCGAGAGTTCATGGGGAGGGACCCCGAGCCAGAGGCCCTCCTCGAACGGAATCTGGGGCCGCCCCCGACTCGAGACCCGGCACGGCGCAGAGGCTAACCGCCAACCCAGGCTCTGCCGGGGCCAAGCTCGGAGCACAGGGCTTCCACGGGTAGCACCCCGGGGACCTTCGAGCCCCCACTGTCAGTATTATCAACCGACCCTTTGGACCGTCTCGTTCCCGGAGGAGCCGATGTACCGCGGTTACACCTCTCCCGGCATCCGCCGCCACCGTTCGACTCTCCGCATCTTGTGCCTCTTCCTGTTCCTCCTCCTTGTGGCTCCCACTCGTGGATGGGCACAAACACCCCGGGATCAGGTCTTGGACTTCCTCGATGCTGCCAGCGGCTTCCAACTCCTGGGCGAAATCATCACGGGCGTCCTCCAGACCGGCGAGGACATGGCGACGCCGGTGACCTTGGTTGAAGGCGGGGACTACATGATGGTTGGGTATTGCAGCTCCGGATGTACCAACCTCGACCTGGCCCTTTTCGACTCCTTCGGTGAACGAGTGGAGTCGGACACCCTCCCCGATGCGGAGCCGGTCCTCATGTTCAGGGCCGAAGCGACGGGATCCTTCATCGTCCAGGCCACTGCCGTGGAGTGCCCGCCCGCGGGTTGCAGCCTTGCCGTGGGGATCATGGGTAGCACGGCTGAACCGGGGGCGATCCCGGGCGAAGACATGGCAGGGCGCCTTACGCTGGTGGCTGTCGATCTCATGAGCCTGGGATTCTCCGAGATAGGGGACGAGAGGGTCGGATCGCTCAATAATGATCAGAGTATCAGCCTCCCCATCAACCTCGAGGCTGGGCGCGAGTACAGACTCGTGGGAGTCTGTGACCGGGACTGCTTCGATCTGGATTTGGCCCTCGTGAGTCCTCGAGGGGAGGAGGTCGCTTCGGACGTTCTTGAAGACGCGCTCCCAATTGTTGCTCATGTCGCAGATACCACGGCGGATTACCGCGTGGAGGTCATCATGATCGCCTGTGGGCTGGAACCGTGCGCTTTTCGGGTCGCGGCCTACGCGAGGGGAGAGGCCATGGGACCGGGGGGAGCAAGCTTCACAGGGGAGCTGCTCTTCCATGAGACCCACTATGGAGAACTGGGCCCGGGAGATCAGGAAGTGGAGAAGGCATACCTCGAGGTCTATGAGGTCGAGGCAAGAGCCGGACAGAGCATCATCGCAGACCTGAGGTCCGACGACTTCGACACGCTCCTCCGAGTCCGGGGACCCGGGGATGCGACGGCGGAGAACGACGATTTCGGCTTCGATACCGGTCACTCCCATATCGAGATGCTCGTTGAGGAGGACGGTACCTATTTTGTTCACGTCACCTCATTTTCGCCGGAATCTGCAGGGGCCTTCGTGCTACAGGTCGCCGTTGTGGGATAAGTGAAGGTTCCCCGACGCCCGTTCGACACGCCCAGGGACGACCACAAATGACTCTGGACGGCCTCCATCTCCTGCACTAGACTCGAAGCCGAAAAGGTTTCTTCCTGACCAAAACCCGGTTCCCCACCCAAGGACCCTCTGGAGGCCCAATGTCCGAGGACAAAACCATCTATCGCCCTTCCCAGGAGATCGTCGAGGCCGCCCACGTGCCGGACTACGATGCACTCCGAGAAGAGGCAGCGCAGGACCCTCCTGGGTTCTGGGCGGCCCGGGCAGAAGAGCTCCTGGATTGGTACGAACCCTGGGAAAGAGTCCTGGACGACTCGGATGCGCCTTTCTTCAAGTGGTTCACCGGTGGAAAGACCAACGTCGTGCTGAACGCGCTGGACCGGCACCAGAGGACCGCGACGCGAAACAAGCTGGCCCTCGTTTGGGAGGGAGAAGACGGAACGCTGAAGACCTACAGCTATTTCGCTCTCAACCGGGAGGTCTGCGAGTTCGCCAACGTCCTTCGCAGCATGGGGGTGAAGAAGGGTGACCGAGTGACCATTTACATGCCCCGGATCCCTGAGTTGCTCATGGCCATGCTTGCCACGGCGAAGATCGGAGCGGTGCATTCGGTGGTGTACGGCGGGTTTTCGGTGGAGGCCTTGGGCGAACGTATCGAGGATAGCGAGTCGAAAGTCCTGATCACGGCAGATGGCGGATATCTAAGAGGGAAGATCGTTCCGTTGAAGGAGATCGCCGACGAGGCTCTGCAGCGCTGCGGCACGGTGGAACACGTAGTCGTGATCCGCCGCACCGGAGAACCCGTCCATATGGAACAGGATCGAGACTACTATTACGACGAGCTCATGGCCCTCCCCGTGGCCCGGTCGGCCGGCGACGGCAGCGAGACGGAGGTCATGGACGCGGAGGATCCTCTTTTTCTCCTTTACACCTCAGGGACTACGGGGAAACCAAAGGCCATCCTCCACACCCACGGCGGTTACCAGGTGGGGACGGCGACCACCCTGAAGTACGCCTTCGACCTCAAACCCGAAGACCGTTGGTGGTGCGCCGCGGACCCGGGATGGATCACCGGTCACTCTTACATCGTGTACGGCCCTCTGATCTTGGGGGCCACCTCCATCATGTACGAAGGCGCTCCCACGTACCCCTACCCGGATCGATGGTGGCGGATCGTAGAGCGTTATGGTGTCACGATTCTCTATACCGCACCCACCGCCATAAGGGGCCTCATGCGCTTCGGGGACTCCTGGGTGAAAAAACGAAATACCTCCACACTGAGACTCCTGGGAAGCGTTGGGGAGCCCATCAACCCCGAGGCTTGGCGTTGGTACCATGAGGTCGTGGGAAAGGGAGAGTGTCCCATCATCGATACCTGGTGGCAGACCGAAACCGGAGCCTTCATGATCACCCCGGTCCCGTCCTTTCCACTCAAGCCCGGATCAGGCACCAAGCCGTTCCCCGGAGTCCAGGCGGAGGTACTGGACGACGAGGGGAACCCAGTGCCCCCTGGGGAAGAAGGGAAGCTGGTTATCACCACTCCCTGGCCTTCCATGCTGAGGGGGATCTACAAGGACCCGGACCGGTATATCGAGCAGTACTGGTCCACCTACGAAGGGAAATACCTCACCGGCGACTCGGCTAAGGTGGACGAGGACGGATATTTCTGGATCATCGGCAGGGTTGACGATGTCATCAAGGTTTCGGGTTACCGCCTCGGAACCGCTGAAATCGAGTCGGGGCTCGTGAGCCACGAAGCTGTGGCGGAAGCAGCAGCTATCGCCATCCCGGACGAGATCAAGGGAAATGTGATCCACGCTCACGTGATCTTGAAGGCCGGCTCCGAAGGAAGCCCGGAGCTGGTCAGCGAGCTCAAAGCACACGTAGGCCACGAGGTCGGCCCCATCGCCAAGCCGACCCACATCGAGTTCGTGGACGCATTACCGAAAACCCGGTCGGGGAAGATCATGCGGCGGCTTCTGAAGGCCCGGGCCATGGGCCTTCCGGAGGGAGACACCTCGACGCTGGAGGGTTAAGTCGGGGTCGGCCCTACGGTCGCCGTTCAGGTCAAACCGCGGCGGCTCGGTTCACAGGTTCGGTCAGTCCACCATCAGCCTTCCGAGAGCAACGGCATTGGTCTTTGCCCTGGAGTCTTCCGCCCGAGAAGGGATCAGGACCGGTGCGGCGGCTCCCACCACCACATGGCCAACTTCCACACCGGCCATGTATTGCACGGTCTTCGCCGCGATGTTGGCGGATTCGATCGACGGGAAGAGAAGTATGTCGGCGGCACCCGCCACCGCCGTTTCCACTCCTTTCCTCCGGGCCGCCTCCTCCGATACCGCCAGATCCATCGCCAGAGGGCCTGATACCTCGCAGGCCCCGAAAGCCCCCTCCCTGGCCATGCGAGCGAGATCGGCGGCGTCCACCGTGGAGGGAAGGCTGGGATTCACCGTCTCGATGGCAGAAAGGACCGCGACCTTGGGCTTTTCGTAACCCAAGGTTCGGTACACATCCAACGCATTGGACAGGATCTGAACCTTGGCATCGAGATCCGGGGCCAGGTTGATGCCCCCATCCGTGATGCCGATCAGCCGCGGGTCTCCAGGCAGAGGTGAGTCGAACAGAAAAACGTCGGACAGGAGGCGGCCGGTCCGGAGGCCAGAGTCCCGGTGGAGGACCTCTCTCATGAGGTCCGCCGAGGTGACCTTCCCCTTCATCAGGATATGTCCCTGGCCTTCCCGAACGAGCCCTACAGCGGTACCCACGGCCTCATGGAGTTCCTGCCGATTAACGATCTGAAAACCGGCCGGATCCCGACCGAGATCCCAGAGCAATGCCTCGATGCGATGCTGGTCCCCCACCAATACGCATCTGGCCAACCCTTCCTCCTCCGCTACCGCGGCGGCTTCCAGCGCCACATCGTCCTGGGCGGCCGCAATGACGACGATCCGGGTTGGGAGAGATCGAGCCTTCCTTCTCAAATCCTCCATCGATGGTAGTGGGCCAATCGGAAGGGAACCGGGCATTCGGAATGGGGGTTGTTCCATTCGACTTCAATACTCCTTCGCTTGTAGTTCCCCTCGAAGTACTCCAAGAGCTCCAAGTGCCAGGGCCCTCATTTCCCCTACCTCCGGCCAGACCTCGACCGGCCCGATAAAGGACACCCGGTCTCGGACCCATTTCACCAGGAGGCCGCTGGACGCCAGGCCACCGGTGAGGAGGACTTTGTCCACTGAGCCCTCCAGGACCGTCGCCATGGCCCCGATCTCCTTGGCAATCTGGTACGCCATGGCCTCGAAGACCATCATGGCTTCGTGGTCTCCCGCCTCGATCCGTTCCTCAACGGTGCGGGCGTCGTCGGTACCCAGATAACTCACCAGGCCTCCCCGTTTCACGGTCATCTCCCTGAGGTCGCTGACCGTATGGTCTCCGGAAAAGCAAAGGTCGATGAGTTCTTGGGTGGGAAGGCCTCCGGCTCGGGTCGGAGAAAAGGGCCCGCCGCTATTTGCGTTGTTGGCGTCGATGATCCGTCCGCTCGAAACCGGGCAGACCGAGATCCCGCCTCCCAGGTGAGCCACGACGAACCTCGAGCCTTCCAAGGGTCGCCGCTCCCCTCGACAGACCTCCTGCACCAGGGCATGAATGCTGAGGGCGTGACTCAGGCTGATCCTCTCGACTCCCCGAAGGCCAGAAATGCGAGCCAGGTCTTCGAACTCGTCGACCGAGACGGGATCCACGATAAAAGCGGGCACCCGGGGCGGCCCAGCCGGCTGGAAGGGAGCCTTGCCAGGCTCGGACGCGGCTCCGTTGTCTCCGTCCGCCGGTAGCCTGGCCTCTGCTGCAGCCCTGGTGGCGTGGTCAGCCAGAGCCTGGGCCAAGGCGCACCCGAGGTTCGAGGCGTGCGTTCCCCTGCGGTTTCCCCGGGCGTCGGCCAACATGGCTTCATTGACGAAGTAGGTACCTCCCTCCAGGGGACGAAGAAGGCCACCTCGGCCAACGACTGCCGACAGCTCTTCCCCGCGAATCCCCTCCCCCTCCATCCAGCCTCGGATTCCCTGGAGACGGGCAGGGAACTGGTCCCACAGCCCCACGGGGGACCCGGAGGCCGGCGCCGGGAGCGTGACGGACTCATCCACGACCCCGCCCAAAAAAAGGGCAACCCTCGTGGAGGTGGATCCTGGGTTCACCACCAGGATCTTCGGATCATCGCCAGGGTTCATTCCGATTCTCTCCTGTTCCGAGGGAGCCGCGGTCGAATCTGTCATCGTATGTCCCACGCCGGGACAGATCGTCGGAAGATTTGTCTCACGGAGGCGAAGGTTGGAATCTCGGGAGCGAAGCTGAGGCCCTCACCAACATCCATGTCCGCCCCACCCAAGGCCATCTAGTCCATCGGCGCCGAATCCACAACCCCTCTGCGGGCCGGGCATGGAGCTTGCGACGCAAGGAACTTCAACTTGGGTGTTGCCGACTTACTTAACGGTGATAATATTTATGGCCGTTAATGTGGAGCGGCGCGCCGCTCCGGGGAGCAGGACCTCCGCGGCAAGGGGAACACAGTGGGAATCATCAACGACTTTCTCGGCAGCGTAAGGATCCTTTCCACGACCATCGATGAGTGGATGGAAGAGGAACTCAAGGAATCCACGAAAGACAGGGTGACACCCTCCCAATTGCGGGTGTTGAAGTTGGTGGCCAGAACCAACGCTCGCCGCATAGGAGACGTGGCCGACTTCCTTGCCGTGAGCAACGCGGCAGCCAGCAAGGCTGTTGATCGACTGGTTCGCCGCGGCCTGGTACGCCGAGCGGAAGCCGCCGCCGACCGAAGAGCGGTGGAGCTGTCCCTCACGACGGAAGGGCGGACCCTGTTGGCCCAGTACGAAGCGGCGACGACGCAGGTCCTGAAAGAGGTCTTCGGGTCTCTCCCCCAGGACCAACTCGCTGACACTGCCTCGTTCCTGGACCAGCTGTCCACACGAATGGTGAGAGACGGGCACACGCGGGAGGGGATTTGCCTCCGGTGCGGGATCCACTTCCGGGATCGTTGCCTTCTTCGCCAGACCGTAGGCCGGAATTGTTATTTCCACCTTCATCGAGACCTTGCACTGGACTCCGAAGAAACACTGGTGACCGTGGGGGAAGAGTCGGGGGTTTCGAAATAGGAGGAACGAGAACAAAGAGATAAATAGATCCTCGGGAATCAGGTCATCCAGCCGATCCAGGCCTGGTTCTCCTATCCCCAGGTTGGCAAAGGCAGTGCGCCGGCCGCAAACCCTACCCCGATAATTCGGCGGGGCCCCTCCACAGGGGAGGGTCCCCGCTCCTGCCTAAACTCTCCTGAATGGCCCTGCTCTTCGGCCCTTCGCCTCCACTTTTCCGTTTCTCAGGTCCGCCCGGCGGCATTACTCTTCGAGAGATCGGTCAAACCCGAAGAACGTAGGAATCATGGCCAGAGTTCTCACCCTCATCGCGTTTATCGCCGTCACCCACGCCCTTGGTTTGCTCCGGAACCCGGGGACGGGGGTCGGGTCGGCCACACTCTTCCTGGGGTTCCTTCTCCTCGCCTCGTACCTGGCGGGAAGGGCGGCCAAAGTCATCTCGCTGCCCCAGATCACCGGCTACCTGATCATCGGCATCCTCGTTGGACCTCACGTTTCCGGGATTCTGTCCACGGAAATGGTCGAGGAATTCCGTTTCGTAAACGGCGTCGCCCTGGCCCTCATCGCCCTGTCGGCAGGCGGAGAACTCCATATCGACTCCCTCCGGGAGCGAATGAGGAGCATCGTCGTCATCACGGCTTCCCAGGTCCTTTTCATGTTCGCCCTCGTAGGGCTCGTCGTATTCCTGGCCCGGGGCTCGATTCCCTTCCTTGCCGGCGAACCCCTCCGGGTCGCCATAGCAATTTCCCTCATCTTTGGCCTTGTGGCCGTGGCCAAGTCCCCGGCGACGACCATCGCCGTCATCACGGAAGAAAAAGCGAGGGGAGTCCTCACCGACACCGTATTGGGAATCACAGTCCTCAAGGACGTCGTGATCCTCATACTCATCGCATTGCTGATTCCCATCGCCACCCTCATCGTGGATCCAGCTGGTGAGATCAGCCTCCAGGACGTCTGGGTAACCGTCCTGGCCATCCCGGGATCGTTGGCCATGGGCTTGTTCATCGGATGGCTGGTGACCATCTACCTGGGAAGGATCAAAGCCTATCGGATTCTCTTCGTCCTCGGGGTAGCCTTCTTGGCGGTGTACCTGGGAGAGAAGCTCCATCTGGAGTACATCCTCATAGCCATGGCTGCCGGGTTTTACGTCCAGAACTTCTCTCGGCACGGGCGTCGCCTCATCCGCGCTCTGGAGGCGAACTCACTTCCCGTCTATGCGCTCTTTTTTGCGGTGGCCGGCGCCGACCTTGACATCAGAGTTCTGAGAGAAGTCTGGGTGGTGGCGTCGGCGATCATCGTGGCACGCCTCGTTGCGGCCTGGGCCAGCACTCATTTCCCCGCGAAGCTGCTGGGGGATCCTCAAGCCGTCACCCGATACGCCTGGCTCGGGTTCGTGGCTCAGGCCGGCGTGACGCTTGGGATCGCCAACCGGGTCCGGGAGAACTTCCCGACATGGGGGGGGCAGGTGGCGACGGTGATCATAGCGACGATCGCCATTAATCAGATCCTGGGTCCGCCGGCATTTCGCTGGGCCCTGATTCGGGCGAGGGAAAACAACATGCAACCCTCTCCTCGGCGGCTCAGGGCTTTGAAGTGACTCGGCCGCCCCGACCCGTCACTTCGAAACCTGATTCCTGCCTGCTTCTTTGGCTCTGTATAGAGCCTGATCGGCTTTCTTGAGGACGACCTCGGGAGACGGATCTCGGCCGGACGAGTCGGCCACCCCGATGCTGATGGTCACCGAAAGGAGTTTCGGTTTCTGTTTCCCCGCACCACGCCAGGCACTGGGATCCACGGGCTTCTTTCGTGGCCGGCGCCAGCTCCGGAGGGTGAAGGTGGCGTCCTCCACCGATCGCCGGACCTCTTTCAGGTGCGGGAGGGTTTTACGGATGTTCTTTCCGGGAAAGAGGAGAGTGAACTCCTCCCCACCGTAGCGGTAGGCCCGTCCTCCACCCGGCACTTTCGAAAGACGGCTGGCCACCATCCGAAGAACCTGATCTCCCACGTCATGGCCATATCGGTCGTTGAACTTCTTGAAGTGATCCACATCGACCATGGCCGCGGCGTACTCTCCCGACATGCCGTTCAAGTCCCGTAGCAACGCTCGCCGGGCCGGGAGCCCGGTGAGATCATCCTTGTAGGCCATCGCATAGGACGTCTCCATCACCGACAGGCCCAAGGTCAGGCAAGCGCATGTCAAACCGAAGCCCACCAGGCCCGGGTCGGATGAATAGCGGAGGGCGAGGGCCACGATCAGGAGGCTCCAGAAGATCCCTCGTTCCACCGGTCCTTCCCTGAAGAATGCGGCCAGGAGGGCCGTCGGAATGGCGAAGGCGAAGGCGAGAAAGACCGGCTGCGGAAGTCCGGACCATTCGGACCATGTCGGCGAAAGAGGGTTGAGAGCCAAAAAGGACGCCAGGTCCCCCGGAGCCAACTCGAGGAGCAGCATCCCGAAGAAAAACACCACCAGGAAGACCATCATTTGCAGAAGGCCTCCGGTGGAGAGAACCCCCCTGTCCTGGGAGAGAGCCAGGATTCCCATGGAAACGACGAGGAGGCCGCCGACGAGGAAGAACCCCGTCGGGTCCGAGGTCCCCTGGGGAAAAACCAGCACCATCGCACTCAGCCCAAAAACGAACAGGACCACGCGACTGCGGTGGAAGAAGGCGCCCAGGAGAAGGACGAAACCGAAAGCTACCCAGGGATAGGTTGTCCCCAACATGGCGGTGAGGCCCTCGGGCCCCCAACCAAGGATCAGGGCGACGATCACGGCCAGGAAGATGCCGCCAGGGACAACCCAACTGAGGACTCGCTTCATGACCTGGCACGCTAACAGAGCCCGAGGGTAGCCACAATGGCGCCCTTCCAGTTTCTTATGGGCATCCCGGAAGCCCCAAAACCTGCGTTCGGACTCAGAGAGGACCGACCATGTCTTACATCACATACAAGCTGATCCACCTCCTGGGCATTTTTTCCATGGTGGTGGGCCTTGCGGGATTGGCGGCCCACGCGGCTGCGGGGCACTCGAAGGAGGAGAACAAAAACCACCGGGTCCTCTTATTCCTGCACGGCTTCGGGGCCCTGGTGGCTTTGACGGGGGGTTTCGGTCTCCTGGCCAGACTCGAGCTGGAGTCGGGTGGGATGTTCCCCGGTTGGCTCTGGGCCAAACTCGGACTTTGGGTCGTCCTCGGTGGCCTGGTCGCCTTTCCCTACCGACGGCGGAAACTCGCCCGGTGGCTCCTTCTCCTCCTTCCGTTGTTGGCTTTCCTCGGCGCCTACCTGGCCAATTACAAGCCTTTCTGACGTTCGCCGCTAGTTCCCGCGCCGATACCTGATCTCCCCGCCCACGATGGTGTAAACCACTTCGGCTGTGGGGATCTCTTCGGCCGGCACCGTCATGATGTCCTTGGAGAGGACTACGATATCGGCGTATTTCCCAGGAGTGAGGGACCCTTTCACGTCCTCTTCGAATGCCGAGTAGGCACCGTTGATCGTGTAGGACCGGAGCGCCTCTTCTCTGGTCATGGCCTGTTCTGGAAAGAAGACCTCACCGTTGGGCATGATACGGGTCACGGAGGCGTAAAAGCTGGGAATGGGGTCCACATCTTCAACCGGTGTATCGGTTCCGTTATTCACCACCGCCCCCGAATCGATGAGATCCCTCCAGAGGTAGGCCCCGCTTTCGGCCCTCTCGGCGCCCAGCCGCTGATATACCCACGGAGCATCGCTGGTGCAGTGAATTCCCTGCATGGACGGGATCACGCCCAACTCCACGAACCTGCCCACGTCCTCAGGGCGTAGGTGCTGGGCATGCTCGATCCGCCAGCGGAGATCCTCACCCAGCACGCTCGCTTCCTCGAAAGCCTCCTGGTAGAGATCCAGGATCTCCTGATTCCCTCGATCACCAATGGCATGGGTGTTCACCTGAAACCCATGCTGGATAGCCACCCTGGCCGTCCCCATGATGTCTTCAAGGGGTTCCAACACCAACCCAGTGCTTTCATGATCCTCATACGGTTCCAGAAGCCAGGCCCCGTGGGCCCCCAGGGCGCCGTCCACCTGCCGCTTGATAGACCGAACGGTGAGGAAGTCGTTCCCCTCCGGTAGCATCTTGTACTGCGGGAGTTTCTCGGCCATGTCCTCATTGGACTCCCTACGCACCATCACGTACAGCCGAAGTGGGAGACCCCCTTCCTCTTCCAGCTTCTTGAAGAAATCGATGGTGGCGAAGTCCGACCCGGCATCGTGGAAGCTGGTTACCCCCTTCGACAGAGCGTCTTCCCCGGCGAGTCGAACCGCTTCCCGGGCCTCCAACTCCACTTCTTCGGCACTCAACCCCTCCCGGGAGTGGGCGATGGCCCTACCCACCAAGCGCTGAGCCGTTTCCCGCAAGAGGCCGGTGGGTCGGCCCGAAGCGTCCTTCACGATGGTCCCACCCGCCGGATCGGCCGTCGAGGCATCGATGCCTCCCAGCTCCAGAGCCATGGCGTTGGCAAAGGAAGCATGCCCGCTGGCATGGGTCAGGTTCACCGGATTATCTGGAGATGCGGCGGTCAGGGAGGTGTTGATTGGCACCCCGTCCACATTGGGTACAGGGACCTGGTCCCATTTCTCCTGATGCCAACCCCGGCCTAGGATCCACTCTCCCGGCTCGGTCTCGGCAACGGCATCCCCCACCATGGCCACGATTTCGTCCCAACTCCTGGCCTGGGTGAGGTCCAGGACGAGCTTGGACTGGCCGAGGCTCATCCAGTGCCCGTGGGCTTCCACAAATCCTGGGATCGCCAGCTGCCCTTCGAGATCGACGATCTCGGTCTCCGGGCCGATGAGCTCCGAGATTTCGTCGGAAGTCCCCACTGCCAGGATGGTGTAGCCCTTGATGGCGACGGCCTCGGCTTCCGGAAGAGCGGCATCGACTGTCACCACCTTCCCGTTCACGAGAACCGTGTCGGCCACGTCGCCGTCGATCGACTCTTCACAACCAACGAGGGGGATGGCGGCAAAAGCCACCAGGGAGAGCCCCCATCCGACACGCTTCAGCATAGCTCGCACCCGATTCGGATTGGAATTGATGGTTTTTTCGGAAAACTGATTCGGAGATAGATCAGAAAAGCTGGGGAGAAAACGGGCCCGGTGCCAGGGGGCCAGGTTTCGTCGGCCGGTCAGTGGGGAGCAGAGAACCGATCCAGCATCGCTCTCTCTTCGGAAGTGAGGGCCTCTGCACCCTGGTCTTTCGCCTTCTCCAAAAGCCGTTCGACTTCTTCTCGATTCAGCTCGTGGAGGTCCTCGACCCGGATCGCCTTCCATCGCCGAAGGGCGTCTCCACCCCGACCCCGACGACCCGCCTTGGCCAGCGTTTCCTTCGGCGTGGGCATCGGATTCCACTGCTGGAGATACCTCCTCTTCCTCCACCGCAGATAGGCATACCCGGCAGCAAATCCTCCGAGGTGGGCGAAGTGGGCCACGCCGGAATCGGCCCCGGAGAAGCCGCTGAAAAGGGACATGGCTGCCAGGGCGCCGACCAGCCATCGAGCCTCCACCGGCAGGATCCCCCAGATGTAGATCCGTTCCCTGGGCCAGAAGTATGCAAAACCCAGGAGGACCCCAAACACCGCCCCGGAGGCCCCCACGAC
>JABDNZ010000326.1 GCA_013043565.1 Gemmatimonadota bacterium
GCCGAAGGGAGTCAGGAAAGGGAAAGGCCCGCCATCGTTCCTCATCGTACACGAAGAGGGTATCACGCACCCCCAAAAGGAGGAGGGAGTCAGTCGTGGAAAAAAAAGGTGCGTGGCCGCCGACCAATTGGGATTCCCAAGCCGAGAATACCGGGACTCCGGGATAGGACGGGCTAGCGACGGACGCCAATGCACGTCGCAGCACAGGGACCCCCTTCGACAGGCCCAGCAATCCCGCTCCCAGTAACCCGGCGGCCACCAGGATCCTCGGCCAGCGATACTTCCTGCGGGACCGGGGCCGTCGAAGCGCCGAGCCCTGGTAGGACAGGGAGGACTCCTGGTGGAGGGTGGCCGACGGGGACGGATGATCCGAGGAATCCGGCTCAGGTAGATTGGCGGCAACTGCCGAAGTCAAGGTTTGATCTGAGGCGGAGGTCCGATCCTCGGCCGGAGTCTGATCCGGCGTTGGCTGTCGGTCGTTCCGGCTCCCCTCACCGTTTCGAATGGTGGCCGCCACTTCGAGGGTCCGAGGGGAGGGTTCCAGATCCATCTCCCGCCTCAGACGCTCGCAGTAACCCTCGAAAAAGGTCAATGCAGCTGCCCGATCGCCGGCACCGGCAAGGGCGTCGATGAATTCTCGAACGGGCTTCTCATCCATACCGGCCAGGCTAAGGCCCTTTCGAGCCGACCGATGAGCCTCCTCCAAAACGCCCCGGTCGATCTGTTCTAGAGCCAAAGACCAAGCCGCGCCGGCCGCCTCCTTCCGCAGGCGAGTCCGCTCGTCCTCCACCCAGTTACCGAAACCCCAGGCACCCCCTACGTGGAAACCACTAAGGAAGTCCCCCTGATACAGGTCCACGGCTTCGGCCCACCGGTGTTCCATGATCGCCGCTGAAAAGATCTCCACATCGGATGCCAGGATTCCCGAGACCACGCCGATCCGCTCCGATCCACGCCCGGAAAACAGGTCAGCGGGGAGGTGTTGGCGAAGGAAGGACAGGCTTTGGGAGAGGGCGTTACGGGCATGTGCCTCATCCCGTTCCGGCCAAAAGAGAGTGAGAAGGGTGTCCCGGCGATGTAATCCCCTCGGTTGCGCAACTGCTAGATAGACGAGGACCGCGAGGCGCTTGGGCTGTGAAAGGACCGCATGGAGTTCTTTCCCCCCTGCATCCAGCAGAGTGAGGGAACCGAACGTGTTGAGAGTCAACACGTTGGCCTCAACCCAGCTCGGCCAGAAGGGCCCGGGCTTCTTTCAGGTCCGGGAAGTCGAATCCCTCAGTGAACCACTTGTAGCATCTGGAAAGCTCTCTTCGGCCCTCTTTCGCCCGACCTGATCTCTCCAGCAGACGAGCGAGGCTAACCGTTGCCCGCAATTCGAACAGCTTGGCCTTTTGGTCTCTACCGATGGAAACGGCCCGCCGGAATGCGTCCTCGGCTTCGTCGACCCTGGACGTCGAAACCGACCCCAGGATTTCTCCACGGACCCGGTTGACGTCCGCCTCGTGAAACCGCTCCCCGGTGGCCTCGATTCGGTCCAGGGATCCGTCGACGATCTCCAGCCCCTCTTCCGCTCTCCCGATCTCTCCAAGAACGGAGGCTTGGAGTGCGCCGAAATACGGCCGCCATGCCAGCCAATCACCTGCGTCCATAAGCCGGATGGCGTCCTCCAGGGTCGCGGCACGAGTATGCGGATCCCCATGCTCCTCAGAGCAATACCCACGGACGAACTGGAAGACACCCCTCCATCCTTCGTGCCCCGGTTCACCATGAGGTCGGGTGGGCTCCGGCCGCTTCTCGACCCCCCCGGGTGCCGTCCGGCAGAGGCAGGAGAAGAGGTGGTCGTGCAACCGGACGTAGAGGGTACAGGTCGGGTCGTGTTGGTTTTCCAGCAGTTGGTAAGACTCCTCTATACACCCGTGCCCTTCGGCCGGGCGTCCCAGGGGCCCAAGGGCCAGAGCCTTGAGAGAGTGAATGAATGGCAGTGGACACCGGATCCAAGGAGCCAGGATGTCACGATGAATTTTCGATTCGAGTTCGCTGGATATCTCCTGAAGGGATACCAAGGCTTCTGCCGGGTAGCCTCGATTCAGAGCATTGAAAGCTCGCCAAACCTTCCACGCCATCTGCCGGTTCGGTTTACGGGAGGCGGCCGCCAGCCCTTCCATCTCATCGACAATCTCCCGGCACCTATTCGGTTCCCCAAGAAAATGATGTCGGGAGAACTCACACTCGAGGGCCCAAAAAAGCCGGTCTTCGTCTCCGACGATCGAAGAGACCTCCCTGAGGCGGCTCAGGATCCCATCCGGATCTCTGATCGCCAATCCGAGGATCCAGGCGTCGACGCTGAGGCTCGTGAGGATCTCCAGTTCAGTCCGGTCTTTTTCCTCCGAGTCAGGGAGCCCAGGGAGGAGGGCCCGGGCCTGTCGGGTCAGAGTCAAACTCTGCTCGAAGGCCCCGGATGCCCTCGCCTGATGCCCCGCGGAGAGGAGGTAGGAGATGCTCTCCCCGGTCAAGCCAGCCTCCTGGAAATGCCGTGCCAATTGTAGGGCCTGCGAGTTCGACCGAGGCTGATGAAGGTCTTCCAAGGCCCGTGCAGTCCGCTCATGCAGGTATGCTCGCTCAGCACCGTCCAGCTGTCCGTAGAGAAACTCTTGGAAGAGGATATGACGGAACCGGTAAACAGAAATGCGCCGGTCCCCAACCCGATGGACCCCGTGGAGCCAAACGAGGTGGTGTTGTTTTTCCAACTCACCGCTCAGGGGCTGGATCAGCTGATGGGGTTCCCGGTCGAGTACCTGAGCTATCGCCTCGAGCGTAAAGTACTCTCCCTCGACGGATGCGACTTGGAGTAGGCGTAGAAGCCGACCTGGTAGCCTGCTTGTCCTCTCCTCGATCACCGCTTCGATCCTCGTAGGGAGAAGCGTCCAATCCAGGTTCGGGCCTTCCTTGGAGACCCCGGATTCGTCCGTCGAAACCCCGCCCTTTTCCTTCAGTTCACGCAAAAGCTCGGTAGCGAAGAGGCCGTTCCCCTGAGTCCGCTCGAAGAACGCCTTCCTGAAGGAGTCGCTGAAGATGTTGGGGTGAGAATCCAGGATCGCGTCCGTGAAAGAACGGTCCCTTGGATCGTCCAAACTCACCCTGAGATCCCCGGATTTGCCACGGAACTCATTAAGAACTTTTTGCAGGGGATGCCGCTTCCCATCTCGATCTATGGCGACATCCGAGGGTCTATACAGGCCAAGTACGAGGATCCTTGAGCCCTCCAGGCGTCGGCCGAGTTGGAAGAGCAGGTCCAAGGAACCGGAGTCGGCCCATTGGAGATCTTCAAGCACGAGGAGCAGAGGGCGCACCCGCGAGAGTTGGCGGACCACTTGACCATACTGCTCGAACAAGGCTGCCTGTTTTCGCCCGTCAGGGTCCCCTCCCTGTTGAATCGGCGCCTGCGCCAAACGCTCTCCGACCTTCTCGGACTTCAGGCCGGTAGCCGCGAGCCGGGCCGCCAAGGCCTCGGGAGGGATCAGAACTCCAAGCAGGTCCGGCCCTACGTCCAGCAGCGTCTCGGTTGTTTTGGGAAGCAGCCCCCAGAGGCGGCGAGCGAGGTCGGTCGTGATCGATCCGGCCATCCATTGGGCCTCAACGTCCCCGGTCAGAACCCGTAGGATCTCCCGAAAGGGGCGGTGGGGGTCTCCCAGTCCTGTATGAGGATCGGAAAACCCGGTGGCGGCTATGAGGTCTTTGTGATCGTCGAGAGCCCGGTTGAGGAAGGCCCGGGCCAAGCTCGTCTTCCCCGTCCCCGCTTCCCCCTCTAGGAAAACGGCTGACCCTTGGCCG
>JABDNZ010000333.1 GCA_013043565.1 Gemmatimonadota bacterium
GGGCCGAGCTGATCCAAACCCCACGTGGGGATCTCGCCGGAAATCTGCTCGGTGCGCTGGGCCTGATCGCCGTACCGAAGCTCCACCCTCGTGTGGGGTCCCGAGGTGACCTGAAGGGGCGTTTCGATCTGGATCCCAGGGATGGTCTGGAGGTACTCGAGGGACCTTTCGGCCAGATCGGCCCCGAGCTTGAGAATCGGTCGCACGACCCAGTTCCTTGGCAGGGCCGTGGCCAGAGCCTCCAGGGAATACGATATCCCACCCCACTCTTCAGTACACTCCTCGTGGCGCCCCGGAGGATGAATCGTGTCCCATATCAGGGTACCGAGGACCCCCAGTCGGCGCACGTCCGAGGGTGCCTGTTCATCTGCGGCCCGGTGGTGCATCCCGTCGGCCCGGTCATCCTTTCTCACCCAGGGGCGCTCACACAGAACCGAACGTCTCTTTCTTGAAAACACCGGCCGCGCCGATGACTCCCGCGGTCTCGGGCAGAGCAGCCGGTACGATCCGACATGCATCCACGGCAGAGCGAAACGCCCTTCGGCGAACTTCCTTAACCAGAGGCACGAAGAGGTGGTCCCCGGCCCTCGTCACCCCGCCTGCGACCACGATGGCGTCGGGGTTGAGGGCGTTGATCAGGTTCGCCACTCCCGCGCCAAGGAACTTTGCGGTCTCCTTCATGACTTCAAGGGCGTAGGGGTCTCCCTGGACCACACCCTCGTAAACGGTAGCGGCGGTGATGGCTTCCAGGTCTCCCTGAACGAGGTCCGATAGGACAGACTCCACCCCGGCCTCGATCCCTTCTACGGCCCGAGCGGCGATATTGGGGCCCGAGGCATAGGCCTCCAGGCAGCCGTAGTTCCCGCATTTGCACTTCCGACCCGTGGAGTCGATGGTCATGTGTCCGAACTCACCGGCCACGTCAGAAGCCCCGTGGTGGATCTCGCCGTCTAAGACCAAGCCACCACCGATACCCGTCCCCAAGGTCAGCCCGACCAGGACCTCCGATCCTCGGCCCGCCCCCATCCACCACTCCCCGTAGGTGGCGCAGTTGGCATCATTGTCCAGAGCAGCGGGGAGCCCGAGGGCATCCGACACCAACTGCTGAAGTGGGAAATCCCGCCATCCGAGGTTAGGAGCCTCCAGGAGGATCCCAGTCTTGCGATCCAAGGGTCCCGGAGCGCCGATCCCGATCCCAGCCACATCGGATCGCCGGCCCCCATGCCGGGCCAGAACCTCCTCCATACAATCCTCTGCCGCAGCAGCGGACCGTCTCACGACCTCCACCCCTCCGGCCTCCGACTGGGTTGGGAGCCGTCTCACGCCCTGTGGTTCCCCTCCCTCCAGGGGGACAAGGCCCACGACGACATTGGTGCCTCCGATATCCAGGCCTACGATCCATCGCTGTTTGTCTGACATCTCCGCTCTTTCAGCTTTCCTTGCCGGTCGAAGCGCCCTCCGCTTCCAAGGCCCGTCGGGCCTCGCCACCGGTCAATGGTTCCAGTCCGGCTCGAACCCTCCGGGTTCTCCAGGCCCGAACTCCAAGAACCCCCCTGCCATGCCCCGCTCCACCATCTCCTCCAGACCATCGCGAGCCCGGGTCTCACCCCCGCTGACGATTCTCCTCCGAATCGCTTTGTTCTTCTGGATGGACTCTTTTGTCTTGTAAGGCCGGTCGTGGTCCAGGTGAACGAGCACGGCTCGGAACCGGGCTCGCTTTCCTTTCAACCCGAGGTTCTCCAGGCGGGATCCCAGCGCTCGGTCGGCCCCGCCGTACTGCATCCCTGCTTCCATCCCGTTAGCGGCGAAGATCCAATCCCTCCATGTGGATGCATTGTTGAGATTCCAGGTGGGATTGGTCGTGGTAAGGCGGTCAAGGAGAGCTGCCCGCCAGTCTCTCGGGACCAAGCGAAGGCGGTGCCGGCCCAACTTCTGGCCCTGCTCCCTCAGCCAGGCCGGCTCCGCAAACCGGCCGGACGCGACATCCTCGGTTGAGATTCTTCGGCTCACGTCCATGGAGAGGTATACCGATCCACCCGATAGGAATCGCCCGGGCTCGGCCAGCTCGGCGTGGGCTCGCACAAAATCGCTCCGAGGAATGCAATCTCCGTCCGAGAAGACCAGGTAGTCATGGCGGGAAGCTACAATGGCCGCATTGAGGATAATGGACCGGCGATACCCGTCATCAGGATGCCAGATATGCCGGACCGGGAATGGACTGTCCCGGGCAACTTTGGCGATCAACTCCCTGGTATTCTCCCCGGATCCGTCATCGGCGACGAGCAATTCGAAATCTCGAAAATCTTGCTGGAGATATCCCCAGAGGACCTTTTCGAGCCATTCCGCCTTGTTGTACGTAGAGACAATGACAGAAAGGTCCATGGTCAATCCCCGAGGGAGAGCACGGCGAGGAAGGCCTCCTGAGGGATTTCCACAGACCCCACCTGCTTCATTCGACGTTTTCCTTCCCTCTGTTTTTCGAGCAACTTCCGCTTACGGGTAATGTCCCCGCCATAACATTTTGCAGTCACGTTCTTGCGAAGGGCCTTCACGTTGGTTCGGGCGATGACCTGGGTCCCGATGGCGGCCTGAAGAGCGACCTCATACTGCTGCCTGGGTATGAGCTCTTTGAGCTTTCTCACCATGTTTCGGCCATAGCTGAACGCCTTCTCCCGGTGGATGATGACGCTGAAGGCGTCCACCGGATCCCCGTTGACCAGGATGTCCAAACGCACGAGGTCGGCCGACCGGAACTCGAGAAACTCATAGTCCAAACCGGCATACCCACGGGTCCCCGACTTGAGGCGATCGTAGAAATCCAGGACGATTTCGGCCAGGGGAAGCTCGTAGTCCAACTCGACCCGCTTCGGATCGAGGTAGTGCATGCCGCCAAAGATCCCGCGGCGGTCGTGACAGAGCTTCTGGACATTCCCGATGAATTCCGATGGGCACACGATGCGAGCCCTGACCACCGGTTCCGAAATATCCGCCAATCGTCCGGGAGGCGGCAAACTCGAGGGGTTCTCCAGGATGATCTGAGTCTCGTCGGTCAGTGTCACGTGGTATTCCACGTTGGGAACGGTGGTGATCAGATGAACGCCGAACTCCCGCTCGAGGCGTTCCTGAACGATCTCCATATGAAGAAGGCCCAGGAAACCGCAACGAAACCCGAACCCAAGGGCTACGGAGGTCTCCGGTTCATGATGTAAACTGGCATCGTTGAGATTCAGACGGTCGAGGGCTTCTCTCAGAGCTTCGTAGTCGTCAGCGTCGGTGGGGTACAGGCCCGCAAAGACCATCGAGTGGACATCCTGGTAGCCGGGAAGCAACTCTGCCGCCGGATCGGAGGAGTCCAGAACGGTATCCCCCACCTTTGTATCTGCGACTTCCTTGATCCCGGCCACGAGATAGCCGACCTGTCCCGGGCCGAGCTCTGGGCTGGGCACCCGTCCCAAGCGCAGGAACCCGACTTCGTCCACCTCGTAGCCCGTTCCCACATTCCCGAAGGCGATTTTTGTCCCAGCCTTGAGTGTGCCGTCAACCACCCTGATGCTCGGGACGGCGCCGAGGTATGGGTCGTAGTAGGAGTCGAAGATAAGGGCTCGAAGGGGCGCTTTCGGATCACCCTGGGGAGGCGGCACCCTCTCTACGATGGCGTCGAGAATGGGTTCGATTCCCAGGCCCTCTTTCGCGCTGGCAAGGAGCACTGAAGCAGGGTCCACGCCCAAGAGGTCGGCGATCTCCTCCCTGCGCTGTTCGGGCTCCGCCCCC
>JABDNZ010000335.1 GCA_013043565.1 Gemmatimonadota bacterium
ATACTGAGCATGTAGCCCCCCCGCCCAGTGAAGTTGAAGCGGCTTCCCCTGACGAAGATCGACGGCCCACCCCGGTTCGAATGGTGATGGAGGGCCAAGAGGAACCGGACGCAACAGACCAACCAAAGGATCGGATCCTCCATGACGAGGAAACGGGTTCCCACTGGGTGGTCTCCGTAGCTGGCCGGTCTGCCAGCGGAATCCTCCCTCTTCGAACTGTTCCACTCATGGAGTTGGTCTTCGCAGATTCCGAAGCCCCGGACCATCCTCTGAGGCGGGCTCTTCGATATGGCGCGGACCTGGCCGGTCTGACCGACGACGAGCTTTTAGGCTCTCTCCGGGAATCGGATCCCTACAGTACCCCGATGCGAGAGAAACAGGAGACCGGAAAGGAGGCCAGAAGAAGGAACGACCGCGGGGCTCGGAAGAGTTGACCGACGTCCCCGGAGCCCAGCAGTCCGTGTCGAAAGAACACAGTGTGTGTCCCTCCCAGGCTACATCCCAACGCCGTGAATCTTGCTCTGGATCCAGGCAAACTACTGTAAACATAGGCAGTTACCCGACCCGGCCGGGCCCGGCACGGCCACTGCTAAAGAGATAGGGTCTGTGCTGTAGCCTTTCAGATCCAGTCGTGGCCGGACTGTAGGTTAAGGGGAGGGGTTGGAATCATGAGCGAGGGACGGGTAGGAAGAGCCGAAGTGGATCTCGATGCGGATGAGGACTCTGCCGGCATCGTCGTTACCGAAAGCCGGGCCGGGTTCCCGGACAGAGAGGAGCATCCTCGGATCGCGGCCTTCATCTGGGGCGGTAAGGTCAGGCCGGCTCCAACCCTCCCATTCGGCCGGTGGAAGGGTGCGGCATAACCCTTCGAGATAAGAGGCGGTAAAGGGCGCCCCCCCGGACGTCCTTGCCGCATCAGGGACGGCGGTTTCCTTTTGGAGCCGCCGTTTTTTTTCGCCGGTTTTTTAACGATCCGCCTGCTCAACCATCAGACAGTATGGAGGCCGGGATCGCCGGTCTCCGTTGAACGAATGGATTGGGGGAGAAAGAACCATGCGCAGGAAGTGGAGATGGATCGGGAGCGCTCTGTTGGCGGGCATCTGTGTGGCGGTGATGCCCCTTGAGGCGCAAAGGGGTCAAGGGAGGCGAGGCCTGAATGCGCAACGTCCTCAGGGACCGAACATGGGGCGCTCGATAGAGTTGGCCTTGGAGCACCAGGAAGCCCTCGGGCTCGAAAACAGTCAGGTAGCTCAGTTGCAGGAATTGCAGGCGGTGATGGACGGGGAGGTCGCCGGATTGGTAGAGGAGATGAGGGCCCTCCAGCAGGGCATACGGGATGGCGAAATCGTCCGGGACGACGGCCTGAGGCAGATGGGTGCATTGAGGGGCGAGCTCATCACGGCATCGGCGCCCTTGCGAGGGAGGGTCCAGGAGATCCTCACCGCCGAGCAACACAACAAACTCCAGCCTTTGGTTCGAGAGGGACGTCCGTCCGGCGCAGGGGCCAGGAGTTTTCGGGGAGGTGGCCGAGCCCCGGCCATGGGATCGAGGATGGGAAGGGGGAGGCCCGGTCGATTCCAAGGGGTACGGGGTGGAAGGGGCCTTTCGACGGGCCGCTTCGGACAAAGGGCTCCACGCCCTGGCAGGCGTCCCCGAGGCATGGGAGGTGGCTGGGGTGGTGGGATGGCCGTCGAGCCAGGGTCTGGCTGGAACCTTCCCTAGCGCCCGACCCTGCATAGGTTAAGGGCTGGGCGAATCGGGTTGTCCCGGCGCTGAAACCGAATAAGCTGAAGCGAGGCACCCGCTCTTCCAGGACGAGCGGGTGTCCTTGCTTTGCCGTATTCTCAACAAGAAGCCCTCCTTCCGTGTCAGAAAAAGTGCATTGAGAGAGAAGACCGACGGGGACTTGGTAAAGGCGGCCCTGGAGGGCCGAACTCAGGAGTTTGGGGTTCTGGTCACTCGCTATATGCGGCCGGCCTACCTCGTGGCTCTCTCTGTGACGGGGACCCCCGAGGATGCGGAAGACGTGGCCCAGGAGGCTTTTCTCGTTGCCCTGAAGCGTTTGGAGGACTGTCGGAACCCAGAAAAGTTCGGCGGTTGGTTCCTCACGATCGTGAGGAACCGGGCCCGTAACCTGCTTCGGCGGGAGCGCCTGCGGAGGGGGGAAGAACTGACGCCGGAGATCACTCCGGGGCCGGGGGGACCGGCGGAGGATTTCAGGCGCTTGGAAATCAGGGAGCGACTCGAGGAGGGCTTTAAAGGGCTGTCGGATGTTCGGCAGGAAGTTTTGCTCCTTCATGATCTGGAAGGTTGGAAGCACCGCGAGATCGGAGAGAGGTTGGGGATACCCGACGGCACCGTACGCTCTCACCTCCACTTCGCGAGAAAGCACGTGAGGAATCGCTTGGCTGCGTTCGATAAGAAAGCCCCGAAAGGGGGGGAGTCATGAACGAATCAATGGAACGCGTGAACCTGGATCCCCTGGATCCAGGCTCGAAGGACCCGGGCTTCTGGCTTCGGTTCCACGGTCGGGTCCTCGCCCAAGCCGAGGCTGAGTTGGCCCGCCGGAGAATGGCCCAGGATTGGAGTCTTTCCGAAGTGGTGTTCCAGTGGCGGAAGCCCCTGGTGCCATTGACTCTCCTGGCTGCCACGCTGGCCGGAATCTTCGTCATGGCCAATGAAGAGCCCGGTCCCCTGCTTTCTCCCGTAGCCTTGGAGGAGGCACTGGTCCTGGATGTGGTCGGGGAACCCATCCCCACGGTCCTGGGAAGCGCTGCGGAACTGGATGAAACCGAATTCCTCACTGCGGCTGGAGGGTTCCGACCATGACGGTGGCGAGGAGCGTGAAGGCTCGCGTTACAACCGGGATCGTTCTTGCATTGGTCCTTGGCGCAGGGGTCGTGCTCGGCGTGGCCTTGGACCGGTTTCTCGAGGCCCGGGCGACGCCGAGCGGTGACGCGGATGGAAGGGATGGCCGAAGGCAGGGACCCGATGGGCGCCGATGGGGTTTTGATTCCCGGGGGCGAGAGTCCAGGGGCCCGTCGGAGGGTCGGGACAGCACCCGGCGCCGGCCAACGATGATCGTGGATCAGGTCGGGCTCGCTGCGAACCAAAAGGAACAGGTCGACTCCATCGTAGGGTACTACAGGACCCAAATGAGGGTCCTTCACGAGGAGTTCGACGAAGCATACATGACCCGGTATCGGGAGCTCAACCGGCTGGCCAGGGAGGATGTCCGAGCTGTTCTGACAGACGAACAGAGGACGGCCTACGATTCACTCATGGCGGAGTGGGCGCAGCGGCGACAGGAACGCCAGGATTCGGCCGCGAAAGCTGGCGGAGGACGAGAAAAACCATAGGACAGAGAGGCGTACCAGGCGCCTCTTCACGGGGAGAATCTCTTGAGTGACGTGATCATTAAGACTGAGGGTTTGAGGAAAGACTATGTCCTCGGTGCCGAGACGGTGAGGGCCGTTCGGGGGGTGGATATCCAGATTCAAACCGGAGAGTTCGTGGCAATCATGGGACCCTCGGGGAGCGGGAAGTCGACCTTCATGAACCTTATCGGGTGTCTCGACACGCCCACGGAAGGGGAGTACTGGCTCAGCGGGACGAGGGTGAAAGATCTCTCGGATGATGAGCTGGCCCGGGTCCGGAATCGTGAGATCGGGTTCGTATTCCAGACCTTCAACCTCCTTCCTCGGGCCACCGCTCTCCACAATGTGGAGCTTCCCCTCATTTACGCGGGTATCCGGGGAAAAGAACGGCGGCAACTGGCCAGAGAGAAGTTGGAGCTGGTGGGGCTGGGGGACCGCATGGACCACAAGCCGCCCGAGCTGTCTGGTGGCCAACGGCAGCGGGTAGCCATCGCCAGGGCCCTCATCAACAATCCGGCCCTCCTTCTGGCAGACGAGCCCACGGGGAACCTGGACTCGGTGACCGGAGAGGAGATCATGGATGTACTGGCCGACCTCAACGAAGAGGGCCAGACCATTGTCCTCGTTACGCACGAGAACAACATCGCGGCTTATGCGAAACGGGAAGTCCATCTGAAGGACGGGCTGATCGAGCGGGATTTCACCAATCACAAGGTAGGAGCTGAAGCATGAAGGTGTCGTCTTTGGGTCGAGGACCCTTGGGTTTGACACTCCTGTTCGTCTCGACGGTCGGGCTGAGCGGGTGTGGCAGGGGTGAGGCAGCCGAGGCGCCGAGCCTTCAAACCCAGCCCGTGGTCAGGGAGAACATGCGGATCACGGCCGAGGCCACGGGGAGTGTGGAGCCCGTCCGGAAGGTGGAGGTGAAGTCCAAGGCTTCCGGAGAGGTCCTCAGACTCCATGTGGACGTTGGTGACGAGGTTCAGCCTGGCGATCTCCTTGCAGAGATCGATCCTCGGGACGTCATCAACTTTTACGAGCAGGCCGTGGCGGATTTGGAGGTTGCCCAGGTCCGGGCCGAAATCTCGAAAAGGCAGCTGGACCGATCCCAGGCTCTCTTTGAAGCCGGAGTCATCACGGAACAGGAGTTCGAGGGTCAGCGGTCGGACTTCGCCAACTCCCAGGCCTCCCTGGTGAAGGCGGAGACCAACAAGGAGCTCCGGGAACTTCAGCGGTACGACGTCACGATCAGGGCCCCCAGCGCCGGCACCATCCTGACGAGGAACGTCGAGGAGGGGACGGTGATCCAGTCGGCATCCTCCAACGTCTCCGGCGGCACGGCTCTCTTCATCATGGCGGACCTCAACCAGGTCCAGATCCGAGTATTGGTCGACGAAACCGACATGGGCCAGATTGCCCCGGGCCAAGAAACCTCCGTTCAGGTGGAAGCTTATCCTGGCCGCAATTTCCCCGGCGTGGTGGAGAAGATGGAGCCCCAGGCTGTCAACCAGCAGAACGTCACGATGTTCCCCGTTATCGTACGTCTCGACAATCGTGCCGGCCTCCTGATGCCGGGGATGAACGCCGAGGTAGAGACTCTCCTCGTGGAGCGGCCCAACGTCCTGATCGTTCCCAATAACGCCGTGGTTCAGCCCACCGAGGTGGCGCCGGCAGCGGCCGTTCTAGGCTTGGACCCCGAAGTGGAGTTGGACTTCGCAGTCTACGCACAGCTTGCAGAGGAAGCCGGTCTGGGATCGCTCCGTATGAGGGGTATGCGGGGAAGCCCGGGCGGACGGCCCGGGGCCACCGAAGGTCGACCCTCGGAGGGGTCTGCTGGAGCCGAAAGCGGTGGGCAGGTTCAAGAAGCCGGCGACACGGCATCGGAGGCAAGGGCCGCCCGTCGCGCCATGATGCAGGACCTCAGGGCGAAGGTCGAGAGCGGCGAGATCACACAGGACTCCGTGAATGCCGTCATGGCCTCCCTTCGAGCCCAGATGGGAGTAGAGGGGGGAGCGGCTGGGGCCCAGATGGCGGGAGGCCCTGCCGGCACCTCCCAGTTCACCGAATCCAACCCGGCGCTCTCGGGGCTTTTGAATACCTCCAGCAACCCTCGGCCCGCGGTGGCATTTGTCATGCTTCCGGACTCCACCCTGGAGCTTCGTCAGGTTCTCATGGGCGTGAATGATTGGGACAACACTGAGATCCTGGCAGGATTGGAAGAAGGAGAAATGGTGGCGCTTATCGGTGTCGCCCAGCTGATGCAGGAACAGGAGGACATGCGGAATCGAATGATGGGCCGCGGCATGATGGGTATGGGTCGGCGTTAGGGGGCCATGACATGATCGGCGAAAAGGGATCAATGCTGTCTCTGGAGATCGTGGCGGTGGCCATGGCGGCCATCCGGGCCAATGCCCTCCGTTCGATGCTGACGACTTTAGGCATCATCATCGGGGTGGCGGCAGTCATCACCATGGTCTCCATGGGCGAGGGCGCCCAGCAACAAATTCAGGCTCAGATCGAGGGGATGGGCAGCAACATTCTCTCCATCTCGCCGAGTCGTCAGCGTGGGTCCGGAGGAGTCCGGTCCGGTACGGCGCGCCTGTACCTCGACGACGCCTATGCGCTGCGGGACAACTCCGGGGGCCTTCTGAAGGTCTCGCCGGAGAGCTCCTCCCGGCAGCAGGTCACCTACCTGCGTTGGAACGACTATTTGGAGGTGTTGGGGACGTGGCCGGAATATTTCGAGATGAACAACCACAAGCTTGCCCATGGCCGGCTCTTCGACGTCGGAGAAGACCACGGACGGCGCCGCGTGGCGGTCATCGGTGCCGACGTTCCATTGAACCTCGGAGGAACACCCCCCGAGTTGCTCATCGGCCGGAGCATCCAGATCCGGGGAATCACCTTCGAGGTCATCGGCGTCCTGGAGACGAAGGGTAGCGCCACCCCCTGGATGAATCCCGACGAACGGATCTACATCCCTCTCAACACCCAACTCTACCGGGTCAGCGGTGGCCGGGATTATCTGGGAGCGGTCTCGGTTCAGGTGCAGACCGGAGGAGAAACCAGGCAAGCTGAGGTCCAGAGATTCATGGACCGGGGTTATGCCGAGATCGATCGGATTCTCCGGCGAGAGCACCAGATTCTACCGGGGGAAGAAGCCGACTTCGATATCCGGAACTGGGCCGATCTCCTCGAGACGGTTGAAGAGACCGCCCAGACCTTCACCTTCCTTCTGGCCGGCATCGGGGCGGTAAGCCTTTTGGTCGGGGGGATCGGGATCATGAATATCATGCTGGTCAGCGTCACGGAACGGACCCGGGAGATCGGGGTCAGGAAGGCCATGGGCGCCACGCGGTTCAACATCATGTTCCAGTTCCTGGTGGAATCCCTGGCTCTCTGCCTCTTCGGAGGAATTATCGGAGTCGGCTTGGGTTGGCTCGGAGCAGAGTTGATTTCCAACATGGGTGGGATGCAGACGGCAGTGGCCATGGACGCGGTGGTGGTGGCCCTCGCGGTTTCGGGCGGTGTAGGCCTTTTCTTCGGGATCTGGCCGGCCAGGAGGGCGGCCCGATTGGATCCCATCGTGGCCCTCCGTTACGAGTAGTAAGGCCCGGACGCCGGTGTGAGCTGGGCAGGGCTCCCTGGTTGAGTTCCAGGCCTGAAAAAGCCCCCATCCGAAAGGATGGGGGCTGCTTTTATGCCCACTGGCCGAGCGGCTTATCTCCGTATCCAGATATCCACCGGATTTCCCTTTCGAATCACTTTGATCTGGAGCGGGCCCTCGAACGCGCTCAGCCCGAACCGGAGCTCGGACAGAGTCGTCACTTCCTCTTCGGCGATCGCGATGATGATGTCCCCGCCCTGGAGCCCGGCTTCGGAGGCCGGAGTCCCTTCCATGACCTGAACCACGAATACACCTTCGTCCACCGGAAAATACTCGGCTAACTCCGGGTTCAGCGGTGCGAGCTGGGCACCGAGCATAACGCTTTGGCCCACGATAACCGGGGAACGGAATTGACTCCGTTGATCTTCGTAGATCTCCCAAGCTCTCTCTCTTTCCTCCCCCCGGGCCCGTTGGGATGCCTCGAGTGCCTCCTCCTGCATCTGCCGGGCTTGAAGGAAGGCCTCTTCACTTCGTCCCTGCACCTCGAACCACTGGCGTCGCATCTCCTCTTCACTCAGCCTCTTCAGCTGCACGGCCAGACCCTGCTGCTGAATGAGGAGCTCAGCTTCTCGAGCTTGGATCTCCCGAAAGATCTCGTCACGCCTCAGGGCCTCCTCTGTAGAGCCCGGCAAAGCTGCCTCTAGCTCCCGGCGCCGGGTGAGCCCGTCCCTCCGGACCTGTGTCAATTGTCTCCGAAGCTGGGCGAGATCCTCCTTCACGGCTTCGGTCTCACGGGATTCCACGAGGAGGGCCTCGAAGGGTACTCCGAACCCAGGCAGATTCAAAAAGACCTCGGCAGGTATGTGTAGACTGTCGGCAAAGGGCCTGGAGATCTCGAACTGAAATCCGAACTCCTCTTCCCCCCCGACCGCCCTCGGCCTGCGGAGGATGTGAACGCTCACCTCTCCCGGGGACCGGTCCAGGTGAACTTCCGCGAGACTCACGCGGAGGGAGTCGAATTCCCTCAGAATGTTCTCTTGGAGTGCGCTCAGTTCCACGACCATCCGCTCTGCATCGGGGCCGATGATGATTTGGGCCTCCGGTCGCTCTGCAGCTTCCACGACAAATTCGCGAGGAGTCCCCCCACGGCTCACGACGATGGGAACCAGGTCTCCGGGCTCCAGGCTTTCGGGGAGGGACGACATGAGTTTTTGGGAAACAGGTTGACCATCCATGTGGGTGATGGTGTCACCCGGATGGATCCCGGCAGCTTCAGAGGGGCTCCCCTCGACCACATTGGTGACCACCGCCAGAGTTTCCGTCTGACCCCCGGTAGACCTCATGACGAAGTCCACGGTGATCCCGATCCATCCACCGGCGGAAACACGGTACCTCCATTGGACATTCTGGGCTTCGGCCGAGTGGGGAGCCAGCACCCATACGGCGGCGAGAATACCCAAGACCATTCGCTTCCACATCATCAATCTCATCCCTCTACGAGAGCCCCGAAGGGGCTAAAACACACCGTCGGCTGGGGTCAAGGAGGCGTTGCGGAGGAATGCTTCCCGCTCCGCCAAGGAACTGACCAGTACACCGTTCACGAACGGATCGGCCGGGGCCTGCTGGATCGCAGCTCGGCTAGCGGCCAAGATGGCTTCGATGGCAGCGAACCGTGCCGTGGGATCTCCCACATAAGTCGGCTCTCCCTGAGCATCCATCATCTGCCGATACTGGAGGAGCGCCAACATGTACCGCCGCTCGGCCGCGTTAACAGCATCCGCCGCATCCGCCAGATTGGAGATGGGCTGGGCCTCTGCTCCAACCGGGATCAGCTCGAGGCCCCCGGCAGGGGAATCCTGAGCAATCCCAGGAAGGTCCCCCCGGGCCATCACCCCGGACCCAAGAGCCGTTCCTCCCAGAAATAGGACTACGGCGGCGGCGGCCTGGAACCACCTGCTGGACCACCGACCGGATGCCTGGCCAGCCCATCCGCTGGAGCGTATCAAGCCTTCGCTCACTAGACGAGCTTCAAGAGCCTCCCAATCCCCGTGTGGTGGACGGAGGTCGGGAAGTGACCCGATGCCTTCCGTTTGTTCGATCATGGCTCTGAGCTCGGATGCGCAGTCGGAGCACTCGCCGAGGTGTATCTGTTCCTCGGGAGTTGGTGCTTCGCTTACGATCCTGGCCAGGACCTCGATGCTTAAATGCCCCATGCTTTTGCTCCATGTTCACCTTCAGCCCCGTCTGTCTCATGCGGACGGAGTAGGTCCCTCATTTTTGCCCGGGCCTTGAACAGCTGGGATTTCGACGTCCCCGACGTTACCCCGAGAAACTCTCCTATCTCTTCGTGAGTGTACCCTTCCACGTCGTGGAGGATGAGTACCTGCCTCATGCCGTCGGGCAGACGATCCATGGCCCGTTCCAGGAGGTCCCCCAGGAGGACGTCTCCCTCCGCGGGATGGACCGCAACAGCGTCAGGCATGGGAGCCTCCCTCCTGGCCCTTGTATCGTTCTTTCTGAGCGCCTGAAGGGCGGAGTTGACGGCGATCCGATGGAGCCAGGTCGAAAACCGGGCGTCCCCGCGGAAGGTTGGAAGCGCCCGAATGGCCCGGATCCAGGCCTCCTGGGCGTAATCCTGGGCCAAGTCATCCTCCCCGGCGATGCGGCGCACCACGGCGTACACCCTTGGCGCATACCTTTCGTAGAGAGTCCGAACTGCCCGTCCGTCCCCCTCACATGCATGTCGGATCAGCTGAGCTTCCGTCATTTCCCACCCTTGTTGGGTCACCGATTTAGATCGAGCCATGGCGAAAAAGGGTTGCCTGGAAAAGGGGTTCCACGGTTCCCTCTAGGCTCCGGGTGCCCCTGGCCTTAGACTAGGCCTTCTGTATTCCCTTACCCGAGCGTGAATGATAATCCTGGATCGGCTTTCGAAACATTACGGCCAACTCGAAGCCGTTGCGGACGTGTCCCTCAAGGTCCGTCCCGGGGAAATCTACGCGCTCCTCGGTCCGAACGGCGCTGGAAAGACTACCGCCCTTCGGTGTCTCGCCACTCTCCTCCGGCCAACTTCAGGGACGGCCTCCGTGGGGGGCGCCGACGTCCAACGTGACCCACTACGGGTTCGGAGCCGGATTGGGTTCCTGGCGGCTTCCATGGGACTCTACGAGCGCCTGTCCGGGCGGGAGTTGGTTGAGTTCTTCGGGCGGCTGCATGGGCTGGATGAAGTCCGATTGAAGGAGAGGGTGGACGAGTTGGTGGCCCTCTTCGGTCTGGATGACTTCCGGGGTCGCTATTGCGGGAAACTCTCCACGGGTCAACGGCAGCGGGTCGCTCTGGCCAGGGCCATGATTCAAGACCCGTCCGCTTTGATTCTGGACGAACCCACCCATGGCCTGGATGTCCTCAGCGGCGAGACCATCTATCGCTTCATGGCCGAGGAGAGGAACCGCGGAAAGGCGATTCTCTTTTCCACTCATCAGATGGCGGAGGTGGAGCTGCTGGCCGACAGGGTGGGTGTCCTCAGCCGGGGACGGTTGGTCGCCGAGGGGACGGTTGAGGGGTTGGTTCAGCGGACCGGGGCCGGCAGTCTGGCGAGAGCCTTCCTCTCCCTTGTGGAAGAGGGTGGGGACACACCGGTAGGCCGCGATTTTCGTGTCGTCGGTGAGGGACCGAGGGGGGGGACCGAGGCATGAGGGCCGCGAACCAACAGGGATGGAGGTTCGCCCGAATCGTCTTCCGGAAGGAGATGCGGGAGACCTTACGGGATACCCGGACCCTCGTCATCATGGTCATCGTCCCGGTTCTCCTCTACCCGGCACTCCTCATCCTCGCCCAGCAGCTGGCTCTCTTCGGCCAACGCCAGCTGGAGAGAGAGCCCTCCACCGTGGCAGTGACCGGGGAGGCCGATTCCCTCTTCCTCGGTTTCCTGGCGGCGCGGGAGGGGGTGGTTCTCCGAGAGGTCGAAGACCCGGAACAGGCGGTCCGTTCCGACCTGGTATCCGCGGTGGCGGTTTTCTCCGACGAGATCGGGACCGACGGAAACCAGTCCGTTTTGCTCCTCTTCGATGCCGCCAATGATCAGTCACGGCGGGGCCGGGGGGTCCTCTCCGATGCCTTGGGGGTCTGGCGAGATTCCCTTCTGGTTCAGCGGATTTCCGAGCAGGGGCTTCCCCCGGGCTTCGCTCGACCGCTGATTGTGACGGATTCGAGTGTGGCTCGTCCGGAGGAGCTGGGTGGCTACGCCTTAGGCCGTTTTCTCCCCATGCTCCTTGTGGTCATGACGATGTTGGGGACTTTTTACCCGGCCATCGACCTCGCAGCGGGTGAGAAGGAGAGGGGTACCCTCGAGACCCTGCTTACGGCGCCCATTCCCTCCGGACAGGTGGTAGCTGGAAAGTTCCTGGCAGTGACGGTCGTGGGCCTGGTTTCGGCCGGGCTGAACCTCGGGTCCATGCTTCTCACCTTCCAGACCGGGCTCTTTCAGCTCACCCAGGCGTTTCAGGTGGAGTTCTCGCTCCCCGTCGGCTCGATCCTGGTGATCTTCGGGGCCCTTTTTCCTTTGGCGGTCCTTTTCGGGGCGTTGTTCCTGGGAATCGCAGTCCGGTCCCGCTCCTTCAAGGAAGCGCAGAACGCTCTCACGCCGGTCTACATGGCGGTGATCCTGCCCGCCCTCCTCCCACTCTTCCCCGGTATCGACATGACGCCGGCCCTGGCCGTAATCCCGGTCGCCGGGGTTTCCCTCCTCTTCAGGGAGTTGATGGCCGGGAGCGGGACGCTGTTTCTGGGAAGCTTGGCCATTCTCTCGACCCTCGTGTACGCGTCGGCGGCGTTGGTTTTCGCTGCCGACGCCTTTGGCAGGGAGGAAGTCCTCTTCGGGGACGGGGGAAGCTCCGAGGTCGGAAACCGTGGTCTCGGGTTCCTCCGGGGCATGCTGAACAAAGAACCGGATCAGGCCGAACCCGGGTTCACCCCCACCCTGTTCCTGATTGCGGGGGTCGGAGTCCTCTATTTCTATCTGGCGGGACGCCTCCAGGCGGGTTTTGGCGAAACAGGACTCCTCTTCTCCCAAATTGGCTTGCTCTTCCTTCCAGCCATTCTGTTCCTCCGGGCCGGTGGGTACAAGACCTCGAGAACCCTCTCCCTTCGTGCGCCCAGCGGAAGGGGCCTCTTGGCCGGGCTCCTGATTATCGCAGGCGGCACGCCGCTGGTATGGTTCCTGACCTGGCTTCAAGGTTTCATCCTCCCCATGCCCCAGGAGTTCCTTGAAGGGATGGCCGAGTTCCTCCTCGCCGAATCACCGGGCCGGGTATTCTGGCTGCTGATCCTGGTTGCTTTGACGCCGGCAGTTTGCGAGGAGGCGCTCTTCAGAGGGGTGCTACTCGCGGGGACGAGGCGCCGAATGGCCCCCCTAGGGGTCGTGCTCCTGAATGGTGTGGTCTTTGGCGCGTTTCACATCCCGGCGGCTACGGTCTATCGTTTTCTCCCCAGCGCCACGTTGGGAGTGCTCCTGGCCTGGGTCGTGTTGCGGACACGGTCCATCTGGCCCGGGGTGCTTATGCATTTTGTCAACAACGGAAGCATTGTGATTCTGGCCAGCTCCCCGTGGATTCTGGAGCGGTTCGCCGATCCTGAAAGAGGCCCCCCCCTCTGGCTCCTCCTTCCTGCGGTCCTATCCCTGCTGGCCGGAGCCATTCTCCTCGAAGGAAGAGGGAGGGGCGAGGAGAGGTCAGAGGGTCCTACCGGTTCCTCCATGAGTAGTAGAAACCCGGAAGAGGGATGATCCGGTTCGATGGAGGATAGTCGTCCAACGGGTCTTTTCGGCGCAGCCAGAGGGCACGGTTCAAATTGAGGGCCGCACCCACATGGTGGTCAGCGTCCACGTTCCATTCCACTCCCACCGGGGCACGGGCCATCAGGGCAAACCCAGTCCTCTCCCCGTCGCCGGTGTGAGGCGCCAGGACCGCCCATAAACCGATTCCCGAGAACGGGCGGAAATCGCCGGGACCGAAATACTGTTTTCCCACCAAGGAGACGGATAGGTCCTTGAAGGACCAAGTGCCTATATTCAACTCCACGCTTCGGTTTTCCCAACGGTATTCCAGGACGAACCCGGTGAAGCTGATCCCGCCGAAGCTGATCCCGAGCCGGACTTCGTCGGGGTCCGGGCCGGCTTCCGGGCCGGCTTCCGGGCCAGCTTCCGGGCCAGCTTCCGGGCCAGCTTCCGGGCCAGCTTCCGGGCCAGCTTCCGGGCCAGCGGCGATGGGCCCGGGAGACAAAAGGGCCAAGGCTAGGCCGAAAAGAATGCCACGAGCAGAAAAGAGCATGGTGAGACAACAATACCGCTGTTCACGCTCCGGATGCCAGGAAGGCGCGGGTGGGGAGGTTTCGCGGGCCGGGGGCCGGAAGGGGTTCTGCGGCTTCGGGGCGATAGCCGTGGCAGCGGCCCTGGGTCTGATGGGCGGCTGCCGAATGGGTGGGGAATCCCCACCGCCGCCCTCTGCGTCCCTCCTCGAGCTCGTGCAACCTACCAGTTGGGAGGTGGTCCCTTCCGGTCCCGGGTTGGCCTACCTCGGCCTCCTGAACGAGGCGGAGCCGTGGGCGGTCCATTTGCTCAGGGTCGAGCTGGGCCGCTGTGAGTTGGGCCTCCATGTTCTCGAAGCCCCCGTTGGCCGCGGAACCGAAGCAGGGAGGACCCGGGTGAGCGAATTGGCGGCCCGTGGTGGCGAGGTGCTTGCGGCGGTGAACGGTGATTTCTTCACCCCGGAGGGTCTCCCGGTAGGAACGGAGGTCGTGATGGGAGTACCCCGAAGGATTCGGTCCCGGCCGGCCTTCGCATGGCGCCCCGGGGCCCCTCCCTGGATGGGGACACCGGAAAGGGAGGGGGACTCGGTGTTGGTCCTTGGATGGGATGTTCCCCGTCCCTCGGGCGATGCCGTGACGGAGGTCGTGAGCGGATTCCCCCTCCTCCTGAGGAACGGTCTGCGGGTAGGTGATCTGGAGGTTTCCGATCGGCCTTCCTTCGCCCAGGAACGGCATCCTCGGACCGCCCTGGGATGGGACTCCGATCTTGATCTGCTCTGGATCGTGGTCGTGGACGGCAGGCAACCGGACCACTCGGTCGGGATGACGCTACCCGAGCTGACATCTCTCATGGAATCCTTGGGGGTCGAGGACGCCCTCAACCTGGATGGCGGCGGGTCATCGGTTATGGTTTTCGGCGCCGGACCCGTGAGCAGCCCTTCGGACGCGGATGGAGAGCGGCCGGTGGCAAACGCCCTTGGGGTCCTCAGGGATCCTGGCCTTTGCCATCTTCAACTCTGAGGCTCAAGCCCGGTATCGCGGCTCAGCCGTCCCAAGACTCACCCGCCCAGCACATCTCCCAGAACCGAGCCTCGTAACGGGTGGAGGTGAGGAAGATCTCCTTCAATCTGTTCCGTTTTGGGTTCGTGATCCCCTGGGCCAGCCGGTCCATCTCGGTTTTGAGCCAGCCCAGGGCTTCTCCGAACTCCGGCGAGGCGTATTGGGCGATCCAATCGGCGTACCGTTGGTCCGCCGGGGGAGATCCTCGAGCCAGCCTCTCGGCGATATGGACATATCCCCAGGCGCATGGTAGGAGGGCTGCCAGAAGGTCGAGTTGATCTCCGTCCGCCGCGGTGCGGACCAAGAAGTCCGTATAAGCCCGGGTGGTGGGCCACATGGGTTCGGCTTCCAGGTCGGCTTGGCTGATATCAAAGCGCTCGGCGTACTTCCGGTGGAGCTCCATCTCGGTGTTCAGGGTGAGGTCCAGGACCCCGGCGTACCAGGCCATGGATTCCAAACGGGAGGCTTTCGCCGCGGCCCAGGCAAAGACACGGGCGAACTCGATCAGGTACCTGTAGTCCTGGAGAACCCAGCGCTTGAACCGTTCCGGATCGAGGGTCCCATCGCCGAGGCCGGTCACGAACGGGTGCCGGAGCTGTTCCTCCCAGAGGGATTCGGCGACGGCGTAGAGCTCTTTTGTGAGGCCCATTTGACACGGCTTCCTTGAGAGTGCACCTGAGTGACCGGTAGATTCCGCGTGAAGAAGATGTAACCACCGGGAAGTCTCAACAACCGGAGCACCTCATGGTTCGCCGCATACCGTCCGTTGCCCTGTGGGTGGCCCTTCTCTTTCCCTGGGGCCCCCTGGCCGGCCAAGGCCGGGGGTTTCAGCCGGAAGACTACTACAAACTTGTAACGGTGTCCGAGGCCGCCATGGCGCCCTCCGGTGAGTTCGTGGCGTTCACGGTGACCACCATCAGGGAGGAGGAGAATGCCCGACACAGGGAGATCTGGCTTCAACCTCTGACGAATGGACGCCCCGACGGGGATGCCTTTCGAATCACCGACCCCACTGCGGAGTCCTCCTCTCCGGCTTGGTCCCCAGATGGGTCCCTACTCTCCTTCTCTTCCGACCGGGGAGAGGATCCGAATACGGTATGGTTCCTTCGAGTTGAAGGGCCCGGGGGGGAGGCCTTCCACATCGACGGCGTGGACGGCACCCCGGTTTGGTCCCCGTCCGGTGACCGGATCGCATTCACCTCCGCTCCACCCTCCGGCTCCGGCGATGACGACGAAAACAATCGAGAGGGATGGGTCGCGCCCGATGCCATTTCGGCCACCCTCGATCCCAATCGATTTGATGGGCGGGTCATCACCTCCATCAGGTACAAACGGGATGGGGTCCTGACCCTTCGGCCCCACTACTCGGTTTCCGAGAAGAACCAGCTGTTCGTCGTGCCTTCCGCCGGGGGGACCCCCCAACAGCTCACTGATCTTCCGTTCGACGTTGGCGGGGTTGTCTGGTCGGAGGATGGCCGGCAGATATTCTTCACGGGAGACGAGTCCGAAGACGATGAACTCAACGACGAAAACACCGGGGACCTCTGGACCGTCCCGGGGGTCGGCGGTCCCGTTCGAAGGCTGACCACCAACCCAGGGAGCGAGTCCAGCCCCGCGGTCTCTCCCGACGGCAGGCAGATGGCATTCCTCTCCACTCCGGCAAGGGGGGAGCAGACCGATCTTTTGGTCGTGGAGATCGGCTCGGACGGTAGCTTCAGGGGCCCACCCCGGAACCTCACATCGAGTTGGGACCTGAGGCCTGGAGCTCCGGAATGGTCCGAATCGGGCGAGGTGATCCGGTTTGGAGCCGGGATCGGAGGAAACTCCCACTTGTTCTCGGTAGACCCGGGGTCGGGTCAGGTGGTGCAGGTCACCACCGGGGACCGCAGGCTGTCCGGTCTCTCCTTCTCGCAGGACGACCAGGTCGTGGCTTTTGTCTCCACCGATCCCGTGACCCCTTCCGAGCTCTACGTGGGCTCCGGAGACGGGTCCACGGAACAGAAAGCCACCGGCTTCAACGACAGCTGGCTTCGGGACGTCACACTCATGCCCGCCGAGAGACTCAGCTGGCTGTCTGAGGGGGGGATCGAAGTGGAGGGGTGGGTGATACCGCCTCTCGGGTATGAGGAAGGGAGATCATATCCACTGATTCTGAAGATCCACGGTGGCCCTCATAGCGCCTATGGGAACACCTTCTTCCCGACCTTCCATGTTCTTTCCCAGGCCGGGTTCTTCGTACTCTACACCAACCCAAGGGGATCATCGGGGTACGGGCATGACTTTCAGTATTCCACCCGGGGCGAGTGGGGGATTGTGGATAAGGAAGATTACCTCGGTGGGGTGGATGCGGCTCTGGCCAAATACCCGGAAGCAGATCCCCAGCGCTTGGGCGTGAGCGGCGGCAGTTACGGTGGCTTCATGACCAATTGGCTCACAGCCACGACGGACCGGTTCCAGGCGGCTGTGACATCCCGTTCCATCACGAACTGGGAAAGCTGGTACGGCACTTCCGATGCCCAGGGCCTGACCGAGTTCGAGTTCTTTGGACCGCCCTGGGAAGAAAGGGACCTCTATCGGCGCCTGTCTCCGATCTCCTATGTAGAGAACGTTTCGGCACCGACCCTCATCATCCACTCGGAGAACGACTACAGGACGCCGATCGGGGACGGAGAACAGTGGTTCATGGCCCTGAAGAAGCGGCAGGTCCCTGTAGAGATGGTCCGCTACCCAAGGTCATCCCACGGGCTGTCGAGGACTGGAGAGCCCTGGCTCCTGGTGGACCGGCTGGAACGGATTCGTAGTTGGTTTGTTCACTTCCTGATTCAGATCCCATGACCCGGCCGTTCCTCGGGTTTTCTCCAGAGCGGTTCTCCGAACGAAGGACTCGGGTCAAGAAGGCCCTGGGGGGGGGTGTCCTCCTCCTCCCGTCGGCTCCAGTGCTCCGGCGCTCCAGAGACACGGAGGTCCGGTACCGACCGGATTCGGAGCTGTTTTACCTAACTGGGTGTGTCGACCCCGGGGTGGTGGCGGTCCTGCGGGCGGATCATGAAGAAGGGTTTGTTCTTTTCGTTCCGGGGCGGGATCCCAAAGCCGAGGTGTGGTCGGGTCCCCGAATGGACCCGTCCGAGGCCAAGGACCTCTACGGCGCAGACAAGGTGTTCTCCACCTCTGAGTTGGAGGAGCGGCTACCCGAACTTCTGAGGTCTGGCAGCCGGGTCCTATTCCGACTGGGGGTTCACCCGGCACTCGAGAAGTTGGTGGTGGAGGCTCTGACCTGGGCCAGGGGCAGGGGATCCAGGACTGGCGACGGCCCACGCGCCGTGGCGGATCCCGGGACGATCCTGGACGAGCTTCGAATGGTGAAAGATTCGGAGGAAATCTCCCGGATCCGGGGCGCCACCGAGTTGACGGTGGCCGCCTTTGAGGAAGCCATGGGAGCCACCAGACCGGGCATGGGTGAGTGGGAGGTGGAATCCCTCCTTGAGGCGGCTTTCCGGAAAGGTGGGGGGACCGGGCCGGCTTTCCCCACCATCGTCGGATCAGGCGAGAACGGATGCACCCTCCACTATACCCTGAACCGGTCCAGGATTCAGCAGGGCCACCTCGTCTTGCTGGATGGCGGGGCGGAGGTGGACCTCTACGCCGGCGATGTCACCCGGACCTACCCCGCCGGAGGGCAATTCACCGGTCCTCAGGCAGAGGTCTACCACTGGGTTTTGAGGGCCCATCGGGCTGCGTGTGAGGCGATCGGGCCGGGTGCCCAGGTGTCCCGGATCCACGAAGCGGCCCTGGCGGAACTGGTGATGGGGCTCGTAGAGCTCGGGATCCTCCAGGGTGATCCGGGCGAACTGCTAGAGGAGGGGGCGTACAAACCCCACTTCCCGCACCAGACGTCTCATTGGTTGGGGCTGGACGTTCATGACGTGGGAGACTACGCGACCGAATCCGGGCCGAGGGTCCTTTCGGCTGGGACGGTCCTCACGGTGGAGCCCGGCCTCTACTTCCCCTCCGGCTCGGGGACCGCGCCCAGTGCATTGGCGGGAATCGGCATCCGGATCGAAGACGACATACTGGTCACGTCGGAAGGAGCGGAGAACCTCACCGAGGGCTTGCCGGTTTCCCCGGACCGAGTCGAGGCTCTGAACCGCCGCGAGCTCAGGGAGTGATCCAATAGCTCACCTTCAGCATGAATACATTCTCGGCGGGTTGGGAGAATAGGTCGTCGAAGTCCTGCCGAAGCCGCAGCTCCCCTTCCTGGGTCCCGTTGTTCCTTCCTTGAGACCAGACCAGGTAGAGCTGGGATCCCGGCCGGTATTCCCATCGGAGGACGGCCGTAGACCTGAACTGTTGGAAGTTGAAGTCTGGGTTTCGGAAGCTCTCAGGAGTACCGTCCCCATTCAGATCGGTTCGGT